>JASMTR010000140.1:0-22087 GCA_041694175.1 Bacteroidales bacterium | reverse complement strand
AGATTGGACTATACAAATTACGGACAATTTAGCAATAGATAATGGATATATCTTTGAATGGTTTTTGAATTTTGACCCAGACATAATACCTCCAGATGCATCTTTTGAACCTCAAATCGTTGATGAAAACTGGTCTGGTTTTACTGGACAAGGCAATCAAATTACTGTTACACCTAGCACAGTAGGTACTAATTGTTATGATTACGTTGTATTAGATGATTTTGATTGTGAATTTACCGAAACTATTTGTGTAAATGTTTTACCAAACCCTGTAATTCAAAATTTAGAAGACCTTACAATTTGTAACCCGACTTTTCCAGTTGAATTTGATTTAACTATTAATGACTCTAATATTATTGGTAATCAAGACCCAAGTCTTTATAATATCACTTATCATAATTCACAAACTGATGCAGATAACAATCAAAATGTTATTGCATCTCCAGAAACATATACTACCAATGCACTTCCAGAGACCATATTTGTAAGAATTGAAGATTTAAACGGAAATTGTTTTGAAACAGGGTCTTTCCTTTTGCTAGAAGAAATATTGGTTAATGGACAAGCTGAAGATTTAGAGTCTTGTTTTGAAAATGGAGAAGCTATATTTAATTTGACTTTAAATGATGTTGATCTATTAGATGGTCAAAGTGCAGATGACTTCACTATACAATATTATGAGACAGAACAAGACGCTCTAGATAATCTAAACCCAATATCAAATCCTTCAAGTTTCGTATTAACTTCATTAACTGTTCAAACTATTTGGTATAATTTTGACCAAAATAATACGCCTTGCTTCAATGTAGGTTCTTTTAATTTAATTCCAATTCAAACCCCCGAAATTACTATTCCTCCTGAAGATTTAACCGATTGTGGCGATTTCACTTTAACCCAAACCTTTGATTTAACCGAAAACAATGCGAGTAGTTTAGGCATATCCAACCCAGTAGATGCTCAGTTGACCTACCACAATACCCAAGCCGATGCCGATACAGGAACTGCTGCCATAACAAACCCTGGAAGCTATCAACCTTTAAATAATCAAGAAACGATATTTATCAGAGCCGAAAACATCAACAATACCGATTGTTTTACAACCGATAGTTTTGAAATAGAAATTTTTGATGTAGAAGCCAATCAAGCTGATGATCTTGAGACCTGTGAGATGACGGGTAACACAGGTCAAGCTGAATTTGACTTAACCCAACAAAACGCGATTGTTTTTGGAGCTGATCAAGACGCAACAACCCATAGTATTACTTACCACAATTCACAAGCTGACGCAGATGGAGGAGTAAGTCCAATACCCGATCCAGCAACCTATACAACCGGGTCAACACCAGAGACCATATGGGTAAGAGTGCAAAACAACGCTGACCCTATTTGTTTTGCAGTCAGCAGTTTTGATTTAATTGTTTTTGAACAACCTGAAATCACCATTCCCCCAGAAGATTTAACAGAATGCGGCGATTTCACATTGAGCCAAAGCTTTGATTTAACCGAAAACGATGAAGCAACCTTGGGAGTGTTAAATCCTGCTGATACTGTTTTGAGCTACCATAATACTCAAGCCGATGCTGATACTGGCGATAACCCTATTGTCAACCCAACAGCCTATCAACCTTCAAATACTCAAGAAACCATTTATATCCGTATTGAAAACACATTAACTACCGACTGTTTTACAACTGGCAGCTTTGAAATAGAAATTTTTGATATTGAGATTTTACCACCCAACGACTTAGGTTTGTGTGACGACGGCAGTGGAACAGAAACTGCGGACTTCAACCTCACAGAAAACAATTTTGTAGTCTTAGGTCCTAATCAAAGTCCAGCAGACTACACAGTAACTTATTACGAATCCCAAGCCGACGCCGACGCTGGTACAAGCGCCATACCAGACCCTACGACCTATGCCAACACGAGCAATCCCCAAACAATCTGGGTTCGAGTGCAGAACAATGGTGATTCGACCTGTTTTGAAGTAGAGACCTTCGAGCTATCAGTGACCGACTCCGCTCCAGTAAATTTAAACCCGCCAGATTTAGTCGAATGCGATGATGACAACGATGGCTTTTTCAACAACTTTGATTTAAGCAGCCAAGATGATGTGATTAACTTAGGCAATCCAGACGTACAAGTGAGTTATCACCTGACCCAATCAGACGCCGATAACAATGTTGGGGCATTGAGTTCGCCCTATTCCAATGTTGTAGAAAGCGTTCAGACGATCTACTTTAGAACCGAAGACATCAATAACGGCTGTACTCAAGTCAGTAGTTTTGAACTTCAAGTGGTTGATAGTCCAATATTGACACCTATAGCAGAACCTTTGGCGGTATGTGATGACAATGAAGACGGTTTTTATTTTTCGATTTAACCCAAGTCGAGCCAGAAGTCTTAGGCAGTTTAGACCCCACAGATTTAGATATCACGTATCACTTGAACGAAACAGATGCTGAGGCCAATCAAAATGAGATAGTCCAACCTGAGAACTATCAAAACACGAGCAGTCCGCAAACCATTTGGATACGAGTAACAGACACGAGCAATACCCAGAATTGCTTTAATATCGAATCCTTTGATATCGAAGTTTTGCCCTTACCAGCTATTGTAGATGCAGAACCTTTAGCGGTATGTGATGATGAGACCGGCGGGGATTTAAGCGATGAGATCGCGACCTTTGACTTGAATGATAAGATTGATGAAATCACCCAAGGGAATAACGAGCTCAATGTTGAGTTTTTTGAGACGCCAACAGATTTAGCGAATAACAACCCGATTAGTCCGATAGACAGCTATGTCAACACGACCAATCCCCAAACGATAGAGGTAAAGGTAACGAGTCAGACCACGGGCTGTGAATCCTTTAGCAGTTTAACCTTAGTGGTGGACCCTATCCCGAGTTTAGCCCCAACCTTAGAACCTTTAGAAGTTTGTGATCCAGACAATGACGGCTTTGCAGAATTTGATTTAGAAGCAGCAATTATAGACATACTCAATAATGAGCCCGAGGTGACCATTACCTTTCACCTGACTCAGGCCGATGCCGACTTAGGGGTAAATCCGATAGACACCACACAGCTCTTTGGGACAAATAACCCGAATCAACAAACCCTATATGTCAGAGCAGAGAATACAGGTCCTAATGGCGACGATGGCACGGGCTGTTTTGACACACGCCCTTTAGACTTAATCGTTATTCCAAGTCCAGAGATACAAAACTTAGAAGACTTAACACGCTGTGACGATGAGACACCAAACGGCTTTGCCAGTTTTGATTTAACCCAAAACACCCCAGAAGCTTTAGGCAATCAAGATCCAACAAACATAGAGATTACTTATCACGAGACGCAACAAGACGCTGAGGATGGTACTAATGCCATAGCCGTACCGAGTAATTACACAAATATCACGAATCCACAGCTGATATATGTAAGAATCGAAAACACAGAAACCGGTTGTGTGGACTTATTTGACTTTGCAGATGACACTAATAATAGTTTCATCTTAACTGTAGAGGCATTACCATCAATTATCACCCCGAGTATATTAGAAGTTTGTGATGATGATGAAGACCAAAATCCATTTCCACAAACCAGCTTTGATTTAACGCTGAAAGAGTCCGAGATGGTAGGGCAAACGGTAGTGCCAGCAAACTTGGAGTTCACATACTATGAAAGTCAAACGGATTTAGACAATGACAACCCGATAGCGGATCCTACGGACTATACGAACATCAGTCAACCACAGAATATTTATGTCAAAGTAGTAGATACAGCGACAGAAAACCAGTGTTTTGATACGGTAGTGATGACCATCAGTGTATTACCACTGCCCAGTCCAAGTGAGACTGACCCAGAGGTATTAAGATTAGAAGGCTGTGATGATGACAATGACGGTGTTGCTAACGATCCATTTGATTTAACCCAAAGCGGCAATTTCATCGCTGGATCAGAAAATGTCAGCATCAGTTATTATCTTAACCAAAACGGAGCAGAGACAGAAGAAACAGCAGACTTAATCGCTACACCAACAGCATATGTAAATGATCCGAGTTTAAATGAGACAGATCAAAATGGTAACCCGACGAATGTACAGATCATTTACGCCAGGGTAGACAATGCGGTAGCGGGGAATTTCTGTTTTGTAATTGTCCCGTTTGAAATAGTGGTTCATCCTGCACCAGAGTTAAACCCAAATGGTAATCCATTTGCTTACACTTTATGTGAGGACACGGACAACAATGCTGGTGTAGCAACCATATTTTCGACCCAGGATATCACGGTCAACCTGTGGGATTTAACCAACGGTAGCAGTGATGTATTGATACCACTGTTAGACCCCAACACGAGTCCTACACAAGACTTGAATGATTTTACAGTCACTTATCACCAAACCGAACAAGAGGCTGAAGATGGAATCAATGCCATATCGCCAGGTTACCAAGGGACAGATGGCGAGATACTATTTATCCGAGTAGAGAATCAAAACACAGGCTGTTTTAATACCGGCGCCATAGGCCAAGTAGAGCTACAGATACAACCCCGACCAGACATAGCGGGCACTAATCCAGATGATATCGTTATCTGTGCAGATGCTGTAGGTGTGCCAGGAGTAGCGACAGTAGATTTAACCCAACAAGACGACCAAGTCAATCCGGGATCACCAGCCAATACCATGGTGGTTTACTATGAAGGGATGATGAATTTTAATAATGCAACTCCTATAGACGATCCAACGAATTATCAAACCAGTCAAAGCCCGCAGACGATCATTGCTGAAGTGGTCAACACCCAGACCTTGTGTGAGTCGAGTCGTTTTGTGAGTTTTGATGTGATAGTGAACCCATTGCCTAATGTAGATATTAGCGGATTTGATGGTGCTATAGTTTGTATAGATGAAGAGGGTAATGTCATAAACACTGCAGACTCACCACCAGTCATAGATACAGGCTTAGACAGTAATAACTTCAGTTTTGAATGGACATTTAATGGCACAGTATTACCAGAGACCACGCCAAGTATAGATGCGACACAGCCAGGGACTTACGCAGTAACGGTAACCAATACTGCGACAAGCTGCCAAGGCACAAGTAGTGCAGAAATTATAGAGAGCAACCCACCAACATTTGAAGTCACGGTGCTTACACCATCCTTCAGTGAAAGTCACGTGGTTGAAGTCAGTAATATTACAGGCAGTGGTAACTTTGAGTTCCAGTTAGACGATGGAGAGTGGGAGAGTTTAGCGCCAGGACAAACCACCTTGGTCTTCAGTAATGTTGTACCAGGGACACACATCATAAGAGGGCGAGATGAGGCTGGATGTGGTGTGACTGAAGTTACTTTTACAATGATAGACTTCCCACCATTTTTCACTCCAAATGAAGATGGCTTTAATGAAACTTGGAATATCACGGGATTATCTAATCAACCTAATGCAAAAATTTATATATTTGACCGCTATGGCAAGTTGTTAAAACAACTCAGTCCTGGCGGAATAGGTTGGGATGGAATATTTAACGGCAAAGCCATGCCGTCACAGGATTACTGGTTCAGAGTAGAGTTCATAGAACCTACAACCGGAAATCCAAGTACTTTTAAATCACATTTTACGTTGAAACGTTAGTGAAGATGCTGACATTTATCGTCAGTATTGAAACGATAATGTAAATAAGAGAGATATAAATAAAAAAGCCAACGCTAAAACGTTGGCTTTTTTTTATTTTATTTAAATATTTTATTATTTCAAACTCTCCATATCAATAACAAATCGATATTTTACATCTGAACTTGTCACCCTGTCGTAAGCTTCATTGATATTTTGCATATTAATCATTTCAACATCACAGGTGATATTGTGTTTGCCACAAAAATCTAACATTTCTTGTGTTTCTTTAATGCCGCCAATCAACGAACCGGCAACGCGTTTTCTATTTAGAATTAAAGATGCACCGTGTAAAGGCTCCAGAGGTTCAATTGCACCAACAAGAACCATAGTTTTGTCACGTTTGAGCAAACCGAGATAAGGGTTCATATCGTGCTTGACAGGAATAGTGTTCAGCAGAAAATCAAAACTATTAGCGTGCTTTTTCATTTGTTTGTCATCTGTAGAAATTAAAACTTCGTGCGCACCTAAATCCTTAGCGTCTTGGGCTTTAGTTTCTGAGCGGGTAATCATCACCACGTGAGCGCCTAGTGCGTTAGCAAGTTTAATTCCCATATGACCTAACCCGCCAAGACCAACAACGCCAACTTTATCACCTTTTTTAACCTTCCAATGGCTTAATGGTGACCAAGTTGTGATACCAGCACATAATAAAGGAGCAGTGGCTTTGGTATCTAAATTTTCAGGAATATTCAAAACAAAATGTTCGTCAACAACAATTTGTTGAGAATAACCACCAAAAGTATGACCTCCTAGATGTTCGTCTTTGCCATTGTAAGTGCCAACTAAACCTTGTTCACAATATTGCTCTAAATCCTCTTGACAAGAAGAACAAGTTCTACACGAATCAACCATACAGCCCACACCAACGGTTTGTCCGACTTTAAAATCTTTGACGTCATCACCAATTGCCTCTACGGTTCCAATAATTTCGTGACCTGGAACAACTGGATATTTGCTACCGCCCCAATCATTTCTAACGGTGTGAATATCACTATGACAAACGCCACAATAGTTAATTTTTATTTTAACGTCTTTAGCTTGCAATGAACGACGTTCTATTTGTAGTTCTTCTAAATTGGCGTCAGAAGCTTTTGCGCCGAAGGCTTTTACTGTTGTAGTTGACATATCTTTATTATTGAATTTTTAAATTAAAACACCAAAACTAAAAAACATATCCTTCTGAAATTCTTTTTTAAGAAGGTTTAACTTTGGTTAGGAAGCACTGTAAAAGTTTTAAACTTAAAGTCATATCTTTTTCAGCAACTCACAAAACAGTTTCACCATCTTGGGTTCGGCAACTTTGGCTGTTTCTAAAATATCTTCAACATTTACGGGTTCTAAGTTGTCTGGATCGCATTCGTCTGTTAATACTGAAACGGCAACAACTGGCAACTGTAAATGATTAGCGACAATTACTTCTGGCACGGTGCTCATCCCAACGGCATCTGCACCTATGTTTTTTAAGTAGCGGTATTCGGCTCTTGTTTCAAGTTGTGGCCCTAAAACTGACACATAAACGCCCTGATGTAAATTGATGTTTTTTTCGTTGGCAATTTCAATTAAACTATTACTCATAGTTTTATCATACGGGCAACTCATATCTACAAAAATATTACCAAGTTTAGAAACGCCTTTGTAGGCTAATGGCGAGCCACCAAGTAAATTAATATGGTCGTTAATTAGCATTAAGTCCCCTTTCTTGAAATTGAGATTGATGGCACCTGCCGCGTTTGAGACTAGTAGTTTTTGAACACCAAGACGCTTCATAATTCTAACAGGGAAAGTGACATCAAGCAAATCATAGCCTTCATACAAGTGAAATCGGCCTTGCATAATCACGGCGGTTTTACCCTCAATTTTACCATATATGAGCTTGCCTTTATGAAATTCAACTGTTGCCGTTGGGAAATGCGGGATATGGTTATAACTCACTTCGTGAATAATCTCAACTTGATCCAGCAGCTGACCCAAACCTGTGCCGAGAATAATGCCGATTTCAGGATTTTTAAAGCCTTTTTCTTTGAGGTATTTTGTGGTTTCTTTAAGGTATTTCATTTTAATAATGTTTTTAATTCTGGGAAGTCATCTAAATCTTCAGCATAATCTATATCATTTTTTGCTTCTAACAAAGCTACTTGTTTTGATTTTAAATTCTTTAAGGTAAGGTTTAAAACTTCATCAGTTCCCCAAGGTTTGTTTTCAAAAATTTCAGGAAAAATTGTTTTTGTTCCCAAAAGATAGTATCCACCGTCTGTAGCTGGCCCAATCACAACATCATTATGCTCAAGTTTTGCAAAAGCCTCATTAATCAACTGATGGTCGATGTCATATAAATCTGAACCGACAATAACGACGTTTTCAAATTCATTCTGAAAAGCTTGTTCAAAAGCCTGTTGCATTTTCTGACCCAAATCACCATCTATTTGAACTTTTTTCTCAAAAATATTATCATCCCAAGCGTCATTTTTAGCAATAGCTTCAGTGTAATAAACTTGTTTATGAGCTTTGACTTTTGCCGTTATTTTTGCCGTGTGTTGCAATAAAAACTTATAAATCTCTAAGGCTTTATCATCGCCAACACCTTGTGCTAATCGGGTTTTGACTTTCCCTTTTTCGGGTTTTCTCGTAAAGATGATTAAGCAGTTTTTCATATTTTTATTATTTCATGCTATGACGAAAAGGTGCCAAGATTGCAATTTATTTTATTCTAAAACTTTATTACCGCGTTCCAAAAAATTCCCCCAAAATTTATCATAAGGATGCACGTTTTGAGTTTGTTTGTTGTTTTTGTAAATCGGATAGCCGTGATTAATCCAATCGAAAATTCCACCGTATAAGTTTTGAATGTTTTTAAATCCAATACTTTTCAATTGTTCACCAATCTGTTCTGAACGGACTCCAATTGAGCAATAAACGACTATTATAGTGTTTTTGTCTAGGTGTTTTACTTTCTTTATATCAAAATTGTCGTAGCCTATCCAAATGGCATTTTTAAGATGACTCACGCTGTATTCTGCTTTAGTTCTCGTGTCTAATAACACTATATTTTCTCCAGTGTCGAGTTTTGTTTTTAGGGTTTCAACTTCAATATAGTCTATACTCCCAGAATTGTATTTCTGAATGGCTTCATTAATGCTGTTTTGAGCCAAACCAGATATGCTAAATATAAATAGACCTAAAAATTTAAGAGGATAACACATCGGTATCAATATTTGGTTTTACCCCATTTTTATCAAAAATCTCGTCTTTATGGCATTTCATAAAATGATCGCAATACAAACAGATATTGCCTAATTCGTCGTTTTTGGCTTTGGCTTCGTCTTCGCTTATGCCAAGTGCTTTTCCCATTTTTAAAGGTTCGCCATCATTTAAAGCTTTAAATACAATATTTTGTGATGCCCGCTTAAGCACGTCTGTAACTTTTTCTTTTCGCGCATCGCCCATCGGGAAATGTGTGCCAGGACAACAAGGGTTGATACGCCATAATTGGATGCTGATTTCATTGGGAATATCATCGTAACCACCGAGAAAATTTCGTGCACCTGATAAAATAGTGCAGAAATTATGATCGGGATTTTTATAGTGGATATCATTTTTTAGAGCTTTTCCTCGTGCCCAATTACCACCAATCCACATCTCTTCGTTGGCACCCCAATAGCCCCAACTCAAATCTTTTTCAGTTAAATAATTTTCGCTGTCTACTAATGGATCTTTGTCTTCGCCATTAACGCCACAACTTTCAAAAATCTCTGCTAACTCCATTAATCGATTGCCGGCGTGTTTATGATAGCGATCTATACTGGCAATATCAAAACGTGTAACACCCTTGTCAATAAGCACTTGAAGTTTTTTGGTGTTCAGTAAATCGCCGTTGGTTTGTAACATAATTTGGGTTTGACCTTGATATTTGTCCTGTATTTTGTCCAGAATAGCATGTAATAATTTAATATCTGCCATTGGCTCACCACCGCTTAAAATTAACCGATCAATCTTGCTCGGCATATTGTCTATGATTTTAAAGCAATCGTCTTGAGATATACGCGCACCAAACGGACTCGAGTCGTTGTAGCAGTGGTCACAATCATCGTTGCAGAGTTGAGTAAATACCCAATACAGGGATTCAATGTGGTCAAAATCAGTCTTCATTTGTTTCGTTTTTCAAGTGTTTCCAAAATAAAATTTCGTCGTTTACGCCACTTTTTTCATCTTGATAAAAAGCTTTTTTGGAGTCGTATTGAATAAGGCTTCCTTGCTCAATTTTAGCAATGTTGTCACCAATGATGATCGCCTCTTTTAAATCGTGAGTCACAAAAATAGCCGATAGATTCTGAGATGACACCAGAGTTTTGAAAAGTTTTTGCATATGCGTCCTAATTTCAGGATCTAAAGCACCAAATGGTTCGTCAAGTAAAAGCAATTGCGGTTGAATCACCAAAGCTCTTCCAAAAGCTATACGTTGTTTTTGCCCACCAGAGAGTTGATTAGGCATTTTGTGGCCTTGGTCTTTCATACCGAGTTTGTCGAGCATTGCGTTGACTTGAGTAGTGATATTTTTTGCCTTTTGCAATTTCAATCCAAAAGCAATATTTTCAAAAGCCGATAGGTGTGGAAACAACAAAGCATCTTGGTATAAATAAATGATTTTTCGTTGTTGTGGCAAAAGCGCGTTAATTTGTTTTTCTCTAAGATAGATTTCCCCTTGGTCTGCACTTTCAAGTCCTGCTATAATTTTCAGTAATGTAGTTTTACCGCTGCCTGAGGCTCCAATGAGGCTTAAAGTTTTACCTTCACTTAAATCAAGAGTGATATTTTTCAAAATCTGGTCTTGACCAAAACGTTTATCGAGTTGTTGTATGCGGAGAAAAGATTGACTCATCTGGCTAAAATTAGAACTTTTTTATTCATATACAACAACACAATAGGAGGTAAGACGAGCAAAACACAAGCCAAAGCTGCATAAAATAGATTGGCTTCATTAATAAAATTAAATACCATCACCGTCAGGGTTTTAACTTTACCTAACCCAATAAACTGCGTGAGACCGTATTCAAACCAAGAGACTAAAAAGGATTGAAAAAAACACAACACAATAGCGGGTTTGGATAAAGGAATAATCACTTTTAGTAGGCTTTGTCGTGAGCTTGCGCCAAGGGTAAATGAGAGTTGTTCGATAGATTTTAATTTGTTATTCCAAAAATTATTGAAAATGACAATGCCAAAAGGCAAAGCAAAAAAGAGTTGAGCAATCAACACGCCGATAAAATTGCCAGACAAATTCGCTAACGTAAAATAATATTGAAATATCACCGCCAAGACGACGGGCGATAAAATGTAAGGCACAAGTGTTAAACGCATATAAATTTGTCTATACTTACTGTAGGCAATAAATTTAGAAATAAAAAAAGCTAATACACTGACCAAACTCGCCAAGGTCAAAGACAAACCGAGTGATAAGAATAGACTTTTTAAAATATCACCTTCTTGAAAGAGACTTTTTCCCCAGTGCTGAAATGTCCATTGTTGTGGTAAAATCTCAGGAAATTGCCATTGCTGCGCTAAAGATAAGCCCAACAAAAAAACCAAGGGAAATACCACAGCTAAAACATAAATATATTTTAAAACTTTGCTCATCATTTAAAATGGGGTTTTAAATATTTACGCGATGGCTTTCCAAGCACCATTAAAACCAAAACGACTAAGATGACATACAAAACGCTCATTGCAAATCCTAAAGGAATATCATTCAAATTAAATTTCTGGATTTTTTGCACAATCGCAACCGAAACCATTTGCGGATATTGCCGGCCCAAAATCAGTGGCACTTCGTATGAGCCCATCACAAATATGACAAACAACAATAAGGTCATTTTTGATTTTTGAAATAAAATAGGAAGCGTTACCCGCTTCAATGTTTTGGCTGTTGATGCACCGAGTGTTTTTGATAAATTTTCTAAATGCAAAAGATTTTCATTTTTATAAATATTAGACATCAAAATGGTAAAAAATGGCGTAATCAACAACACACTACATACAATAATTCCGAAGCCATAAAAATCTCTAACCAGATTTGGAAACGCATTTAAACTATTAATAAAACCCAATTCAAAAGCAATTCGAGAAAACCATCCAGATGGAGAAAGCCACTGTAAAACCACAAACGCCATCACCGTTGCTGGAAAACACAAAGGCAAAAAGATGAAATAGCTCAGCCGACCTTGTTGAATGCTCTTATTCCAGCTTAACGCCATACTCACCGCAAAACACAAACTGATAAAAACACTAATAATCCCAATACTCAGACTGTATAAAAAACTCGCCCATAAGCTTTGAGTTGTCAAAGCTTTTTGCCAATATTCTAATGTAAAACCTTTAGAAAGTAAACCTGTTAAACCTAAACTATAGCTTAAAGCATAGCCTAATCCTGCAACCACAGGAAGCACAATTAGCAGCCAAAACAGTAGCTTAATAAGAATAGGATAAACCTTCAACTTCACGGATTAATAATTTTTGTTCTAAAATCTTCAGCTAAGCGGATCATATATTCGGGGTTAAGCTCCATTAAGGCTTTTTGATTGAGCTCACTTCTCGGTGGTGCATATTGGCGCTTAGCGATATTTTCAAAATGTTGTTTTTGATTTTCAGGTAAATTTTCAATGTCCAAAACACTACCATCACCCCAAACTTCAGGTTTTGATTTGTGAGATTGAGCTTCTGCTGAAATCATAAAATTTGCCACCAACATAGCTGCGGCTTTATGCTTAGACAATTTAGGAATCCCCAAATAATGACTGTTTTGGATACTGCCAAAATCAGGCACATAAGCACGTGCAGACTTAGGAAAAAGCCCTTCGCTAATTTTGTTATCTACTTCACTGTCGTTATTACTCATACTGAACCAAATTTCACCTGACGCAAATAGCTGATGCATTTGTGCGACATTTTCAGGAAACACTTCACCGTTTTGCCAAAGATAAGGTTTTAGTTTGTTGATGTATTCCCACAGTTGTTGACTGTATTTTTGATAAGTGACTTCATCAAAATCACCATAAAGTTCATCGGGGTTTTCAGCAAAACTAATCAGCAAACTTTTTAAAAAAGTTAAGCCCGTAAAATGATTATCAAAAGTAAATTGACCCGGATGAGTTTTAACAAAATCAAGCAATTCAACTTTATTTTGTGGTGGGTTTTTAATCTTAGCTTGATCGTAAATCAAAGTCATTTGCACATTGCCCCAAGGCAATTCATAACCATCTATATCCTGCTGAAAATCTTTGCCGATAAACGGATTATCAAAATCTATAAATTCAGCATTAGGCAATTCGGATGTCCAAGGCCCATAAAGCGCATCAATTTGTCGCAACTGATAAAACGTCTCACCATTGATCCAAACCAAATCAATCTCGCTTTCGCTTTTATTGGCCTGAAGTTCGGTCATCAAACTTTGCACAATCATACTGCCTTGACCGCTGACAATATTGACATCAATTCCGTATTTCGATTTGATTTTCGGCAACACATAATCGCTCATATAAGCATTGATTTTCGGGTCGCCTTTCCACATCATCATATTGATGCTTTGGTTTTGACCTTGCGTTTCCACCATCGACCAATCCGATAAATCCGAACTTTCACCTTGGGATTTGTCAGTCTTGCACGCCCAAAAACACACTAAAATTAAAACTACAATAGATTTACGCATAATTTTTATTTAATAATTTATTCCTAATAAAAAATAATTTTAGGCTTCGAGCGGGTCATCCGCTATATCTTTTTGGTGTTTGGCAAGTCTCAGTAAGCCTTTTGAGCGTGCCATTATTGTGGCACACTCCAAAGACAACTTCGCTAAGCCAAACATCAAAAAGGATGCCGCTACTACCCCTAAGCCAAAGACGAACTCTTAATTACCATTTAGATATATTTTTAAAAAATATTCATCATAATGAGTTCAAGACTTTACTTTTGTTCAAGACCTCGCTTTTGTTCAAGACCTCACAGGTCTCCGAGACCTGTGAGGTCTAAGCAAGGTCTAAGTTAGTTTTTAATTTAAATCAAAACAAATACCTCACCCCAAACTGAAACTGTCTTGGTGGTCCAGCATTTCGTTGTACAAAACGCCCCGAAGATGCTGGTCCAGCCTGAATTTGATTACTCTGCGTGGCATTGTTAAAAAATCCACTCAAGTTTTCTGCATTCAAGACATTAAAAATATCAGCTCTAAATTCTAAGCGATGATTGTTTCCTAACTTAAATTGATGCTGAACACCAACGTCAAAAGTGTTATTCCACGGCAAGCGATCGTTGTTTCTGGCTTCGCCAGGCGAGCGGTCGCTGTTGCCTACATAAGCATCACCAAATCCAGAGCCATCACCATTCAGGTCGGTTGTGCCAAAAACTTCACCATCAGGAATTCTGTTAATAGGTTGCCCGCTTTGTAAAAGTGCAGCCAAAGTAATGGTCGTGCCTTCAAACGGATAATAATTAAAAATACCATTAATATTATGTCGCCTGTCATTGATAGATGGTCCCCATTCTGCATCAAAATTATTAGCATCCATCGCTCTAAAGTTAATATCTTCCGTATCATTTTTTAAAGATGATAAAGTATAATTGACGCGATACGAATAGTTGTTTTGACCTCGTGCTTTTTGCAAATTAAAACTCGCTGCCCAATATTTAGACTTACCTTCGGTTTCTGTAATGACCACATTTCTCGCCACACCTTCAACTTCCTGTCCGTTAATGATTCCAACGCCATTCACGATAGGTATTGGACGAGTTGCATCGGCTTCTTCTACGGTTCTAATATCATCTGGCGAAAAATTACTGTCAATGGGGAATGGCTCTGCTGCATTTAGATTTCTTAAACGAAATAAATTTCGACCCAGATTGTGCATCACATCTACAAAAAACAATTTGTCATTCTCTAACTGCACCTGATAACCTAAAGTAAATTGATGCGAATAAGGATTGTCATAACCATTTGGGTTTAAAATCCGTCGCTCGTTAGAAAATACATTTTGTTCACTGCCATCTAAATCTGCGGGCGATGGTCCTTCTAAAAAGTTGATGTTACTAAAATTAGCCGTCAAATTTCCATTGAAAGTCACGCGGTCAATATCCGTATCAGCTGGCAATAAACCTTGATTAACTAACTCTTGAATTTGCAGTTTATAGTCTTCAGAATTGTTATTCAATTGTAGAGCATCACTATAAATCGAATAGGCAATTTTATCATAGGCAATGGCATATCCACCACGTATCACAGAATTCTCAGTGAGTTTATAATTAAAGTTGAGCCGCGGAGCAATGTTGTCGGTATCGCCATCGGTGCTTCCGCCTTCAGATAAATTGTCATAATCGTATCTTAAACCTATAGTGGCATTGAGCTTGTCGTTGATTTCCCATAAATCTTCAACATAAAATGAAGTAATGTTTTGAGTCGTGCCAAACGATGAAGGTCTTAATTCAACACCATAATTCACCACTTCAGCATCTAAAGGAATATCACCGACATTTAGGGCACCACCAATATTTTGACTGTTGAGCGTATTGAGTTGTTGGTCGGTTAACCTTACAATATAGTTTCCATTAGGATTACCACCACCAAACAATTCGTGGTCACCACTAATGTAGTTGAACCCGGCTTTGATGGTATGATTTTCTAAATACCACTTAAATTTTTGTTGAAACTGCACTGTGTTTTCAATTTCGTCAAACACAAACCCAGGGTGACCAACAATAGCAATAGGTTGATCAGCGGGATTTCTAATCGTCACTTGTGGTGAGGCGCCATTATCAGGGTCGGCATAATTCCAACGAAAACGACCGTAAAGCATGTTGGTTTCAAAACTCATATTGCCAATATTATAAGCATTTTTTAAAGCCAAATTAATGCTATTTCGCTCCTGTGCATTTCCAGCTGATGGAAAGGTTACGCCGCCTTCAAGTCCACCACCTTGTCGCTCAATATCAATTACACCAACATTGGCTCTTAATGAGCTTCTGAAATTTTCCTGCCAGATGTGATCAATTTTAGCTGAAAAATAATTGAATGTATTGGTGCCTTCAACTGTTTCTACTACTCCTAAATCTGGAGAATTTAAAAGGTTATCTTTTTGGTCTGTAGTGTGTTCAAAATTGACGAAATAAAAGGTTTTATCTTTTACAATTGGGCCGCCAACAGCAAAACCAGATTGATATCTTGCAAAGCCGTCCTGAACCAAATTACCAGATAAATCACGTTGAGCAAAATCGGTTTGACCGTCAATTTCTGGACCGGGTCGGGTCACAAAAAAGACTTCGCCGTGATGCTCATTTCCGCCAGATTTGGTGGTGATATCAATGACCCCATTGCTGGTCAAGCCGTATTCTGCCGAAAAATTACTGGTCAATACGGTGATGTCTTTTACAAAACCCGCAGGAATCGCAAAACGCTGTCCGCCGAGAAAACGTTCATTATTGTCTAAACCGTCAATTAAATAGGAGGTGAATAGCGAATTTGCCCCATTAATACTCACATTTGGCGCTTCTGGAAAAAATCCTGTCGCCTGAGTCACATTCGGAATTCTATACAAAACTCGAGTAATATCTCGACCTTCAACAGGAATTTCTTCTATTTCTTGGGCTTCTAATTCAAAAGACACTTCAGCGTCTCTTCGGTTAATTCGACTTGTCTTTTGCTGGGTAATCAAGACTTCGTCTAAAGATTGTTCAGCAAAATTTTTGGAGACGAGATAAAAAGGTAAATCGATGTTTTCATTAGAACGGATATCAATTTGTTCAGATTGTTGTTGGGTGTAATTTGTATTACCTTCAAAAATAATTTTGTAACCATTTAAAGGCAAAATATTTTTAAATACTACTTGTCCCTTTTCATTTGTGGTTTTGGTAATATTGATACCTTGGTTTTCGTTTTGTAATTGAATTTCAATATTAGAAACACTTTGGTTGTTTTCAAGATCAATAACGCTAACGTTGATGTCTTGTTGGGCCAAACCTATCCAAGTCAATAGGATACAGCACAGGCTTAAAAATTTAGTCATTTTTTTAGATTTAATAAAGGATTTGAAAATAAAATTTTAACGCAGGATTTATACTAATCTCGGCGAACCTTTATTAAATGGAATATTTGCTCTGATGCCAAAATCAGAAAGCAGAAGATTAAAAAATATAAGCTCAAATTGTTTAATTAATTTTGAAATTAAATCTTGTATTTGAGCTGAAATTTGATGAATAAAATTTTGGATGTGTTTTAAACATTCAGCATTATCAATGTCATTAAAAGTTTCTAAGCAAAGCACATTGTTTTGAAGACCAATTAAAGCTGATTTAATTTGATTGAACAACTTAGATGTTTGCCAATCTAAATTTTTAAAATCTAAATCATTAAATGTCTTTTTGTGAATCCCCAAAATGTAAAACCCACCATCAGCAGATGGTCCTAATGTTGTTTTGTTCTGGTTTAAAGCTTTATGAGCTTTGAGTATATGTTGCGTTTGAAGTTGAGGTGTATCATTTCCAATCGTTATGACTTGGTGATAACCAGACTCAAAAACATCACTAATGGCATTGTAAAAACGCTCACCAAAGTTTTGTCCTTTTTGAGTTTTCTCGGTAGTAATAAAATAAGGTAAACGACTGCGTTTTACTTTTTGAATCAGGTTTTTATTCAGTTGTTCAAACAACTCTTCACCGCATATGATTCCTTTACGCTGAGCATCAACTTCAGGCGTATTGGCAAAAATGAGAATTGCAGTTTTCGAGTTCAATTTTCTAACTTTAATTAAGTTATATCGTTTGAAATTTTAAAACCTTACAGAAGAATCTATCGACCTGGTCTAAAAATTAAAGCATTAGGGTAATCTTTTTTGAGTTCGGCAAAAGCTTTGTCAGCATATAGTTTTGTTCTAAATTGACCAACCCATACTTTGTAATTTGGCGTTTCATATTCTATTGTTGCTTGATATTCATAACCTTTAGAGTCATATTCTCTTTTAGATTGTTCAGCATTTTTTCGTTCACCAGAAAATAGTTGAATGGTGTAAAAAGACTTGATTTCGTGATCCTTAATCATTTTTTTCTTTAGCAAAAGCAAACTGTCTAAAGTTTGAGTGTTGACAGTCGTGTTTTGAGCTTTTACAGCTAAACTCAAGCAAATGAATAAGATGAAGAATATTGTTTTCATAAAGTATTAATTCAAACGTCCTACAAAACTAAAATATTTTGATAGACAAATTGATTTTATTATTTAGAAACACTTTAAATTAACTTTTAACAAATGTCAGTATTACCAAAATCATCCTAATATCTTATTTTTGTATTCAATTTTTTTCAGGTTTAGAAAAGCCTGTATTAATATTAATTGAAAACTATTATGAAAAAGGTGATTCTACGCCCTTCTCTTTTTGCTTTATTTTTTATCCTTTTCAGCATTAGTGCTTATTCTCAAGACGCCAAAGTTGATAGCACAGCGACAGCTTCAGCAGAAAACGCCGAAGCAGCAAGTTCAGTTGTGCCAGGTGGCGATCCTGCAAAAGGTGAAAAACTATTTAAATCTTTATGTGCTGCTTGTCATAAGCCTTATGAAAGAGCTGTAGGGCCAGCTTTGCACGGTGTTGTTAATAAATATGATGGAGATTTTGAGTGGCTTTATGCTTGGGTAAAAAATAGCCAACAACTTATAAAATCTGGTGATTCAAGAGCTGTAGCGATTTATGAAGAATACAACCAGACGGCAATGAATGCGTTTCCACAGTTAAGCAATCAAGATATAGACAATATCTTAGCTTATGTGGAACAACCAAAGCCTGAACCTAAAGTTGCTGTAGCTGATAATGCAGCTGCCGGTGGACAAGCTCAGGGTAATCAAATTTCTACAGACTTAATTTTAGCAATTTTATCCTTTGTTTTATTATTGCTTGTTGTCATATTATACTTAGTCAATAAAACACTAAACAGATTTGCTGAAGTCAATGGTGTTCAATTAAAATCTGAAGATGAGCAACCAAAAAAACCATTGTGGAAAGCTTATGCTGAAAATGGATTTTTAGTTTTGGTTACCGCAGTTATATTTTTGTTGGGAACAGCTTGGTTTGGTTATGGATACTTAATGCAAGTTGGTGTTGACCAAGGCTACGAACCAATTCAGCCAATTCATTATTCTCACAGAATTCACGCAGGAGAAAATAAAATAGATTGTAAGTATTGTCACTCATCAGCTCGAGTTTCAAAGCATTCAGGAATTCCTTCGCTTAATGTCTGTATGAATTGTCACAAACAAATAGCAGAAGTAGCACCTGAAACACAAGCTAAAGGTAAAGAAGAATTTAATGTTGATTACAATGCTGAAATCGTCAAGCTTTACGAAGCTGTAGGCTGGGATAAAACCACTCAATCTTATACTGGTGAAACTAAACCTGTAAAATGGGTAAGATTACACAACTTACCAGACTTAGCATATTTCAATCACTCACAACACGTTACTGTTGGGCAAATTGAATGTCAGACCTGTCACGGTCCTGTAGAAGAAATGGAAGTAATGTATCAACACGCTCCATTAACGATGGGTTGGTGTATCAATTGTCACCGCGAGACCAATGTTAAGGTGAAAGACAATGGATACTACACAAAAATACACGAAGAATTATCAAAAAAATATAATGTAGAAGAATTTACAGCAGCCGATATGGGTGGAATAGAATGCGGTAAATGTCATTATTAATCAAACTTAGAAATACTTAGTCTTATATGTCTTCAAATAAAAAATACTGGAAAAACCCCGAAGAGCTCAACGCTGATAGCTCTGTAGTCGAGGCTATTCAAGCCAAAGAATTTACTGAGGATTTACCCAGCAAATCACAGATTAGAGAAGAAGAATCTCAAGATGAATCTTCTACAAGCCGAAGAGACTTTTTAAAGTATGTCGGTTTTAGTACAGCAGCTGCAACTTTAGCAGCTTGTGAAGGACCAGTGATTAAATCGATTCCTTATGTATTTCAGCCAGAACGTATTGTGCCAGGTGTAGCCGATTATTATGCTACAACTATTGCTGATGGGTATGACTTTTCAAGTGTTCTCGTTAAAACTCGAGAAGGAAGACCGATTAAGATTGAATGGAATGATAAGTCCAAAGCTAAAGCTGCTGGCGGGGCAAGAGTTCACGCTTCGGTTTTATCTTTATATGATACTAAGCGTTTGCAGAATCCAAGCATTGATGGTGCAGATGTAACCTGGAAAACTTTTGATGATGCTGTTAAAAAAGAATTAGATGCCGTTGGAGATCAGCCTATTGTGTTTTTAACTCAAACCTTTGCAAGCCCAAGCACTAAAAAACTGATTGAAGATTTTAAAGCTAAATACCCAACAACAAAACATATCACTTACGATGCGGTTTCTGAACATTCAATGTTAGAAGCCTTTAAGGCCAAATATGGCGTAAGAGCATTACCTAATTATGATTTTTCTAAAGCTGAAAGTATAGTTTCTGTCGGTGCTGATATTTTAGGCGATTGGCAAGGTGGCGGTTTTGACGCTGACTATTCAAAAAGTCGTGTACCTCAAAATGGTAAAATGTCTAAACATATCCAATTTGAAGCCAATTTAACAACGACTGGCGCCAATGCTGATGAACGTGTGCCTGCTAAACCAAGCGTACAAAAGAATGTTCTTTTAGAAATATACAGACTAATTTCTGGTGAAGTTTCAGTCTCGCCAAAACTTGATGCGAATTACAAAAAAGCAGCCACTAAAGCGGTTAAACATCTTAAAAAAGCTGGAAGTAAAGCCGTTTTTGTCACTGGTATTCAGGATAAAGCAGCACAAGCTATGGCTTTGGCTATCAATGAAGTGCTTGGTTCTCAGGTTATTGATACTGGAAACTACCGTTTGGTCAGACAAGGAAATGACGATGCCGTCAAAACTTTGATCAAGGATATGAACGCTGGTAAAGTCGGTGCTTTGATTTCTTGCGGTGTTGACCCAGCCTATGCTTTACCAGAATCTGAGCAATTTATTTCAGGTCTTAAGAAAGTGAAATGTAGTGTGAGTTTTGCAACGACAAAACACAAAACAGCAATGTTGTCAAAATATGTTGCCGCTTCACCACATTATTTAGAGTCTTGGGGTGATGTGCAAATGACCAAAAACCATTTTGCCTTAACGCAACCCACAATTCAAAAAATATTCAATACCAGACAATTTCAAGAATGCCTTTTGAAATGGTCTGATAACGACGAAAATTATTACGATTATCTCAAAAAAAGTTTTAGTGAATACGCCAATGGTGTGAAGTGGAATACAGCCTTACACGATGGTGTTTTTGAAGCTAAAAACGAAGTTTCAACTGAAGAAACGGCTGAAAATTCAACTTCAACTGAATCTTTAAGCCAATTGATAAGCGCTTTTAATTCAAATACTCCTAAAGGAGATTTTGAATTAACACTTTATACTAAAGCTGCAATGGGTGATGGAAAAGGAGCTAACAACCCTTGGTTGCAGGAATTTCCAGATGCCATTACAAGAAATACTTGGGATAATTATTTAACTATTTCCAAAACCGATGCAGATAAACTCGGCTTAGAAAATAGAGTAACCTCAAAAGGCGCTATTGATGGCGATTTAGTCAATATCACACTTGGTCAAACGACCTTAAATAATGTTCCAGTTATGGTTCAACCCGGTCAAGCTACAGGCTCTGTTGGTTTAGCACTTGGTTATGGACAAGTAGAAGGTTTACAAGATGAAATGAAAGTCGGTGTAAATGCTTATCCTTTATATAAAGACTTTAGCAACATTCAAGGCATTAGCATAGTAAAGACTTCAGGAAATCACGAGTTTGCCAGTTTGCAGTTGCAAAACACGATGGCTGGTCGAAAGGATATTATTGTAGAAACCAGTCTTGCTGACTATGTTAATAAAGATAAGGAAGAGTGGAATCCAACACCAGTTTTCTCTAAAGATCACCAAGAGTATCCATTTGATTCACAAAAAGTAGATTTATGGCAAGAGTTTGATCGTTCAATTGGACATCACTTTAACTTGTCTATAGATTTAAATGCTTGTACAGGTTGTGGTGCTTGTATTATTGCTTGTCATTCAGAAAATAATGTGCCAGTTGTCGGTAAAGCTGAAGTGAGAAATAACAGAAATATGCATTGGTTGCGTATCGACCGTTACTATTCTGCTGGTGATACATTTGATGAAGAACAAAAACGTTACAAAGACGACAGTGCTTTAGACCACCACAGAAGAGTAGAAGTTGAATCTTTTGATAACCCACAAGTGGCATTTCAGCCTGTGATGTGTCAACATTGTAATCACGCACCTTGCGAAACGGTTTGTCCAGTCGGAGCCATTGGCCACGGACGTCAGGGTCAAAATCAAATGACTTATAACCGTTGTATAGGAACCCGTTATT
>JASMTR010000139.1:0-37030 GCA_041694175.1 Bacteroidales bacterium | reverse complement strand
GAGTTTATTAGGTTATTTGTTTGTTAGGTTATGAGTTTCTTTTTTCTCGTCATTGTTGTCTATTAATTGTTCACTTTTCACTACACCGTATCAATAAAGCTTTTTTCCGTTCTGTTAAAAATCAATAATCCAATTAAAAAAACTAAAATAGAAAAACCTAAAGCATATAGAAAACTAAACCATGAAAAAATACCATTATCTAAAGTCATATATCTAAAGCCTTCAATGATTTGTGCTAAAGGGTTGTATTTAAAAGCCCAGTAATATTCAGGCAAATCGTCTCGAACTTTACTCATTGGAAACGGTACAGCAGAAAGGTACATTAAGAGTTGTACTGCAAAGGTCAACAACTGAGTGAGATCTCGGTATTTGGTGGTAAAAGATGAGACTATCATCCCAAGCCCAAGCCCTGATAAAGCCATCATCATGACATACACAGGAAATAGAATGAGGTTTTGATTAGGACTGACTTCAACATCAGAACTCACATAAAAGATATAAAAGCCTATAAAAATTGTGAACTGTATAGCAAATTTAACCAAGTTAGATATTGTAATAGACATGGGCATAATGACTCTTGGAAAATAAACTTTACCAAAAATATTAGCATTTTTGGTAAATGTAGAGGACGAGCCGTTAAGGCATTCTTTAAAATAGCTCCAGGCAGTAATACCAGCAAGGTTAAACAAAAAGTTGGGTACAGTTCCTGTACTGACATTAGCGACATTGTTAAAAATCAAAGTAAAAATTACTGACGTGAATAAAGGTTGAATTAAAAACCATAATGGGCCAAGAATAGTTTGTTTGTAAACCGTAACAATATCACGTTTAACAAAAAGAAACAGTAGATCTCTGTAACTCCAAATTTCTTTAAAATTAAAATCTAGTAGTTTTTTATCGGCATTAATTTCATAAAGCCAATCTGAATGATTTAGTGATTTATTGGTTTTACTCATTTTATTTTCGGGATATTTCTATTGGTCTCTTTTTGGTAAATCTGTTCCTGCATGTTTCTCGTTTCTCGTTTTCCTTTATTCTAACTTACTTATTACTATTCACTGTCTACTGCTTACTGTTCACTAATCACTACAAACTAACTAAACCAATTTTTCACTTTTTGTTTAAAACTATTTTTTTCCTGCGGTAAATAGCTTTTGCCATACGAGCCGTAGCCATAGCCGTAACCATAACCATAGTTGTATCCGTAGCCATATTTAGCTTTAGCTTTAAAGTAATTGAGTATCAAATTCACGTTTTTGACTTCGCCTTTTTGCATTTTTTGGTCAATCAGGCTGAGCATGCCTTTTTTGGTATAGTTTTGTCGGATGACATATAAAGTGGTATCGGCGTATTTCATCAGGTTCAATGCATCAGAGACTAGACCAATAGGCGGTGAATCTAAAACAATGACATCATAGTTGTTTTTAAGTTGATTCATCAAATCATCCATTCTGTCGTCAATTAGCAGTTCTGATGGGTTTGGCGGTACAACGCCAGAAGTTAAAATATCTAAATTCTCATGTCCCGAGGCCTGTATAACATCTTCGTAAGAAGCTTGATTAGAGATATAATTAGATGCCCCAACATTATGATTGACTTCAAAGTCGTGGTGAATTTTGGGTTTGCGCAAATCTAAACCGACTAAAATGGTTTTTTTACCACTCAATGCCATAACAGAAGACAGGTTCATGGCTGTAAATGTTTTACCTTCGCCACTAACAGATGAGGTAATGAGTACCGTTTTGGAGCCTGTAATGTCTTTATTTTTAAAAACAAATTGCAAACTGGTTCTTATTCCTCTAAAGCTTTCTGAAATTACAGAATTGCTTTTAGCTAAAACCACTTTATTGGTATGGAGTTTAGATTTACCAATGACGCCAATTAATGGGAGATCACTTAGTTTTTCAATATCTTTTGGCGTGTTAATTTTATTGTCAAGCAACACCATTATAAAAATAATCACTAAAGGAAAGCCAGACCCGAAAAATACAGCCATCACATAATTGAGTTGGTTGTTCGGTCCAATGCGATGTCCACCTACATCTTTGGCTTGATCTATAATATGGATATCGCTTACATTAGACGCTTTAATGAGTTTGGCTTCGTTGAGTTTAGACAAAAATAGGTTATAAGTTTCTTGGCTTAAGTCGTATCGTCGTTCTATTTTGAGTAAACCTTGTTGTTCTGCAGGAAGTTGAGCCACATCGCGTTCTAAGCTTTTTAGATCTTGATTGATGTCCTCTATTTGTTTAAACATGTTTTCTTTAGAGGAATTGATGTTCTCTAGAAGAATATTTTTAGCAGCATCAATTTGACGGTCTATATCTTTAAACTTAGGTAAATTGGGTTTTGCGGCATACTGGTATTTGCTTCGCTGTCTTGATAATTCTACAATCCTTCCAACGCCTTCAACAATGCTACCTTCTTGAATGCCAACAATACTTGGTGCAGGTGGATCTTCATAAGTTGATCGGTTAATGAGATAACTCTTAAGCGTATTGAGGTATTCAATTTGTTTATTGAATTCTTTTTTTTGGGAATCAAAAGCCAGAAGTTTGTCTTTGAGCTGTTTGGTTTCTGAAGTAAGGTCTAAAATATTGTTTTCACGTTTGTAGGCGTTAAGTTCTTTTTCAAAAGCTTCAAGCTCTGTGGCTTTTTCACTGAGTGTACTGTCTATAAAACTAATGGTTTTTGTGGCAAATAGATTTTTTTGATCTAATTGTGTTTTGCTGAGTATTTCAGTGGTTGAATTGAGATAATCAACCAACTTTTCTTTGTTGTTGCCAATCAACTCTAATGTAATCACCGAGCCTCCGTCTTCACTTGTAACAACATTAATTTTTTTGTAATCTTTAACAACACTATAAAAGTCTAAAAATTGAATATAAAACGGTTTTGTTTTATCGCCTTTAAAGTCTTCAACCAAGTTTAGTTTTCCTGTAAAAAACTGAGTTGCTACCGGTTTACCCACTTCTAGGGTATCAGTATAAAACCCAGGATCATATTGTTGTCGTTGGACTTCTTCAGTATTATAATTATAATAGGTTAAGGATTGAGATTCTTCTTCTATGGAAAATGAAACCACATAACGCTGGCCATCCAAGAGCTGGATTTTCATTTGTTGTCCTTTTAGCTGAAAGGCATCGTCTTGAACGTCGATTTCAAAAGGGGTTTGACCATAAGCATCTTCAAGTTGGTACTGACCTTGTTGAAGGTATTGTAAATAATATTCTAGATAGCGCACTACCCTTTCGTTATGCGATCGGGTTTGAAGTGTCATTACTGTGGAGCTCACCTTATTAGATTGTCCGCCCCAATTGAAGGTTAAACTAGTATTAGAGTTTGTAAATAAAGGGTTTTGGTCGTCTTTAATGGTTATGAGCGAACTCATTTTATAGACGGGTAATTTTCTAACACTAATGTAATAGGCAACCCCCAAACCAATACCTATTGAAATAACAAACCAATACCATTTGCTTAAGATTTTAAAAATAAATGATTTAAAATCGAAATACGAATTGGCGTTTGAAAAATCTAATTCTTGCATTTAGAGTCGAATTGCTATGATAGTTAAAGTTGTAGCTAAAGTTACAATGGAGGTTATTGTTGCAAAGGCATTTGTTCCCAAACCAAGAGATTTCTGAGGTAAAGGGTTTACAATGATTAAATCGTTAGGCTTAACATAGTAATATGGCGAATTGATGGCGTCAATGTCTGTAATGTCAATAGTGTGGCGTTTAACCCCAGAAGGATACTGTCTAAAAATAACAACATTAGTTCGATCTCCTGTTAAGGTGATGTCACCAGAATTGGCAATTGCTTCCATCAAGGTAATGCGTTCTTTATAAATAACTTGACTGCCGGTGCTTCCAAATTCTCCAATGGTTGTATAAGGAATACCTGGCAACTTCACAGTTACAAAAATATTGGAAGTCTCTTTAAAATAATCTTCTAGTAATTGAGCTTCTATTTTTTGCTTAATTTCCTCTAAGGTTAAGCCAATAACTTTGACTTTTCCGAGTATTGGAATTCTGATTTCTCCTTGCCTATCAACAGTAAATCCATCAAAATAGACTCTTTGTTCAGTCGTAGCATCAAGACTGCTTTGCGAAATCGGATTAAAAGTTTCAACGAGCTCAGGATCTAAGGCTTTAACCCGAATACTCAACATGTCGTTGATTTGAACGCGATAAGGTTCTTGCGTCATTTGGATTCGTGCAATACTATCGACTTGCATGGCTTCCTTTTGCTGTAAATATGTTAATTTTTTGGTACTGATACAAGATTGAAGCGCCATAAAACCTAATAGGATACACAAAAATCTGAGGGTTGGCATAGTTAAATTTTAAAAAAGCAAATATAAACTTTAGGTATGAATATGAAAAATTAAAGTCTTGTTTTAATGGGGATTGAATTTGTAAAGAGGAAAAGGCTCTCTGTTTGTTGAAAAGATTCAGCTGTGTCAAAACATCTCGACTCCGCTCGATGTGACTAACTCTCGATACAAATTTCTCACATTCTATTCGGAAAATACACTAGATGTGTCGGTGGTTCAATACAGTTATACTAAAATTTACAATCCTCTAACCTTCACGTAGGTGTTTTTAACTCAGAGACTACATAAGCGTAATAATAGCTTGACTTTGCCTTCTCAAAAATGTTGTTATTTTGATAAAACCCATATACATTTTGACACAAAAACGACACATTGACATTGCAGTTATCTCAGATGTTCATTTAGGCACCTTTGGATGTCATTCTAAAGAGCTGCTGCTTTACTTAAATAGTATAGCTCCAAAAACATTAATTCTAAATGGAGATATTATTGATATTTGGCAATTCAGAAAAAATTATTTTCCAAAATCTCATTTAAAGATTATCCAAAAAATCATCAGCCTATCAGCATCAGGTACTGAAGTTATTTACCTTACAGGCAATCATGACGAAATGCTTAGAAAATTTAGCGACATTAAAATCGGAAATTTATCTGTCGTTGATAAAAAAGTAATTGATCTCGACGGTAAGAAGGCATGGTTTTTTCACGGCGATGTTTTTGATGTCTCTATTCAAAAGGCCAAGTGGTTAGCTAAACTTGGAGGCTGGGGTTACGACTTATTGATTTTACTGAATCAAATGATTAATTTTTGGCTTATTAAGTTTAAACGCGAAAAATTTTCTTTGTCTAAAAAAATTAAAAACTCAGTCAAAAAAGCGGTGAAATATATACAAGATTTTGAAAATGTCGCTGCCGATTTAGCGATAGAAAATGGATATAAATATGTAATATGTGGGCATATTCACCAGCCGCAAATGATACGAAAAGTCAATAAAAATGGTACATGTTTATACCTTAACTCTGGTGACTGGGTAGAAAACCTCACCGCTTTAGAATACGATAATAAAAAGTGGGATCTTATAAAGTATGATGAGCTTAATTTGACTCATAAAAGGGATGAAAATGATGATAGATCATCTGATTCAAATGACCTTCTAACCGCAATTACTATAATCTCAAAACTTAAACGGTAAAAGTAATTGAAGGCAATGTTAGCTTTACACCTTTAATCTAGTTTTAAGTCAATTGTTTTATTGAGAGTTATGTATTAAATTTATATAATTCTAACCGACCAATATTGAGTTACTCCAAACTTACTCTAAACAAATTAAAAAAGCAAAATATTTGTATTGAAACGACAACAATTATATTGACTCGTTATTTTTTAATTCTAGGCTATTAAACAAGTAAAGATGTAAATTGTAAATCATGATTTGTGATGTTAAACTCAACGCAGTCGAAGGGTTACTTTTTCACATCCTATATAGCTAAACTTGAGCAAAGACAAAAGATTCAGTATAACATAAATACTGATTTAAATAAAGTTGGTTTGCATTTCCTCTAAAACAACCCAGAAAAGAAAGTAGAAATTTCGTCCCTAATGCCTTGATTGGCTCCGGCTGCAAGAGCTACGGATACAACCAGACCTATCATTGCAGATCCAAAATCTCTTAAGGTTATGCCTAAGGCTTTAAGTTTATGTTTTTTACCTTTTTTCTTTCTAGCTATGCTAATGGCAATTTCACGCCCGCCAATGATACCGAGAAAAATCCAAGTGGTACTCATCGGCACAGTAGAAATAAAGAGTTTATAAATCAACAAAATAACATAAGAGAAATCGACTAAAGTCGCTGCACGTACATCAGATATTCTTGCTTTTTCACTAACAATTTGCTGAATTTTATCTCCTCTAAAGTAAAACAAAAGCCCTAAACCTATAAATATAGTGGTTGCAAAAATGATAAACTGAAAAGGATCAAGTTGTCGTGGTAAGAATACTGAAATATTTGCCGCATCTTGCATGATCCAAACTGACCATAAAGAACCACTAACAATCCATTGAACCGCCGTCCAAGCATTATTAAATTTTCTGGATTTAAATTTTTTCCTGATGTAATTATAGCCCAAATTCCATATTAAAAATGAAATAACAAAAGCCATAATATACCCCGTCCAACTTTTTAAAACCACCGAAGTAATTCCAGATGATGTTGCGCTAAATACACTCAATAATAAGAATGTTGTAGAAACAGGCATTCTTAACCTAGTTAATATCAATAATACTAATGGTGCTGCTATTTGAAAAAAAGAAAATTCACTTGGGTGCGGATAAGGCGAACTGCCATCTGGTTTTAACAGACGCTGATATGTTACATCGCCGTCATAAGCAAACCAACTATAAGATACCGTAACTAAAAATATGGTTCCAATAAAAAGCCACAACATCCACCACTTCTTATCTGAATTACTTTCTATAAAAGTTCCAATGGTTTGAATACTATCGTTGGCTACAGCAGCATAAGCGGCAAATATAAATCCAACCCACATAGCAATTTGCCAGTTGTAAGCGGTAGAAGCACCAGCTAAAATAAAACCAAAAATAATAAGGATGAGGAAGTTTTTTTCCTCTATAAAAAAGTCAAAAAGTTTTAAATTAGGTCTGGTTTTATATTTCTTCCCCATAATTATTAAATGACATCGCAAATCTAAGTTTACAGAATGTATTTAATGTTTCCAAAACGTTAAGAAATTTACCAATCAAACTGATAGGAAAGACCGCCAAGAACTTGCAATCCTTGTACTTGGTAGTTGCGCCATTGTTCATAGTTATCGTCAAGTAAGTTTTTGGCTGAAATAAAAAGTCCGAGACGTTCATTAAGTTGATAATCCACGCCAAAATTTAGATCTATAAAGCTATCAACGCTTACAGGAACTAAGTCAATACCGTCAGCCGGTAAAATGGCATATTGTAAACTCTCACGCTCACCAACAAAAAACAATGTAGAATGTAAATACCACTTCTCGCCTATTTGATAATTAGCATTGATATCAACTTTATACTCCGGTAAATAAGAAACTTCAGCAAGATTGTCAACCGAATAATTAAAATAATGGGCAGAAAGTCCAACATTAAAATTGTCAAAGGCAGCATAATTGACCTCTGCATTGACTCCGACGGTTGACAAGTCATCATATACTAGCCCAAATGAATTAGAAAATTCAAAATTGTTGGTTGGTGTAAATGCTGCAAAACCTGAAACATCTGTATTTTCAATAAAAAAGGCATAATCGTTTTCCTGTTTATAAAATGCCTTAAAGTTATAGCTTAGGTTTCCCGTTTTGCCATTTAAACCTGCAAAACCCGTAAAGGCATTATCTGTTGGTTGTAGAATCAAAGTTGGCGATACAAAAGGATTTTGATTAACAATACTTCTGTAGGAATTCTGATTTAAATCACCATCTGCACCTGCGTAAAACATCAGTTCCTCGGTAAATTTGTATGAGGCTTTAATTTTTGGATAGACAAAAAATTCAGTATCACTGAGTTCTGTATCATTTAAAACTGTGGTTTTTAAGCCTAAATCTAAGTTAATATCACCAAACTCAAACTGCATTGAAGGCTGAACAGAAGCCGTAAAAAAACCATAATCAATGTCTTGTTGGGGCTGATTAAAAGATTGGTCAAAACTTCCTGATAAGTAATCTAGTTCAACGTCAAAATCTAATGTTTTTCCACTGACATAGAATTGAAAGTCACTTGATAGACTTAGTTGATTTTCAGAAGAATCGTAATCATCTGAAAAATTTTGAAGTTTTAATTTTACATTTTTAATAAAGCGGTCTTCAAATTCTAACTGTCCATAAGCTTTTAAACCCAAGTAAGTTTGTAATGGGTCAATAGCAGAAATATCCGTATTAAAAATTTGAATATTATCTTGAAGGGCATTGATATTATCTTCGTCTAGACCATACCAATTGTAGCGTTTATAGTTTACACCTATACCAGCATTCCAAGTAAAATAACGTTCAGCAGATTCTAAATTTAAATCTAAATTAGTATCTAAAAAATCATCGTCTAAACGCACATCCTCAATTCCACCTGATGACGAAAAATGGTCAAATTCGATGTTTAATTTTTTATAGCGATTTAACATTAAACTGCCATAAAACTGTCCTAAAATATTTGTAAAATTACCCGCACCTAACCGCGCATAATTTTGATAATTGTAAGGTCTAGCCTTTGGTTTTACAGTGCCTGCACGACCTTTTGAGGGTGTAAAGGTTGAAGCCACTGGTACAGAAAAAATACTGTAATTGACATCTTTTTGTGAACGTTTTATGGAATCTGATATTTCTGGTTTAGATTTAACCTTAAAGGCGTCATTTAAAGTTGGCGAATACTGTTTTATGATGATCAATTTTTCTGTTTTAATAGTATCGTTATCTCTTTGAGCAAAAAGATTAGAAGACATGACTATAATAAGGAAAAAACTAAAATGCTTTAATTTCATAAGTTAAAGATTGACTGTACAAATAACGGATTTTGATTAATGATATAACTCTTAAACCTTGTAAATATTTTAAATGTTGCCATAAAATAGGGCTATTTTACTTAGGAGTTCAAAATACGTTTAATATCCGGTTTAAAGTAGTTTGGCCCCTTTAACACTTTACCGTCTTCACGGTAAATCGGTTTTCCGTCTTCTCCAAGTTTACTCATATTACTACGTTGTATTTCATCAAACACCTCTTCTATTTTATTTTGCATACCGTGTTCGATTATGGTTCCGCAAAGAATGTAAAGCATATCTCCCAAAGCATCGGCAACTTCAACCAAGTCATTGTTTTGTGCAGCTTCAAGATACTCCTCGTTTTCTTCTTTCATCAGGTTAAAGCGAAGTTTGTTTTTTTCTATTCCTAATGAAGCTGTTGGTGTTGGCTTATTGCCTAATCCAAAAGCTTGATGGAATGCTTCAACGGCTTTAATGGGCTTTTTTATCATGTTAAATAGTAATTTTTAATGGATGTAGTCTTTAGATTTTATGATTAAGCAAAACTAAGATTTTTAGATTATACTTTGAATTATGAGAATAAAGAAATTAGCTTTAATGTGTATTATCTCCATTCGAGAATTCTTATTTTAATAGTGTAGAATGAATTATTTATTCTTCAAATCCCGTTGTGGTTATCAACAATAAAACCATAAAAAGTTTCGAAAACTTAAACCAACTTGATTTTTTTAAATCGGATATAGTTCAGATGAGTCTTGTACCTAAAGATCAATCTGAAATGATTAAATATTATGAAAATCAAGCACTTAATGGTTTAGTAAAAATATCAATAAAACCATTTTACGCTAAACCTGTCAGTAAATCCAGAAATTATTCAGCTTACAATATTTTGTTTATAGTTGAGGGGAAAGTTGTTTCTGAAGATCAATTCCAAATGTTAAATCCAAATGATATTAAGACAATGAATGTTATAAAAGATAAATTAGAAATCAAAAAATATACATCAGAAGATTATGAGGGCATTATTAAAATAACTTTGAAAAAATGACTTTTTAAGGTTCAAAAATTTGGTTAATCAATTTTATATAATCAGGTCTATGATTAACAAAATCTAATTCTGAAACATCTATAATTTTAGTTTTAAAACGGTTTTCATTTTTAATAAAATCTAAATAGCCTTGATTGATTTTATTTAAATATTCAGCATCAATGCTTTGTTCGTATTCGCGACCTCTGTTTTTAATATTTTTCAGTAGACGTTCTGTATTTTGATAAAAATAAACGTATAAGTCTGGCTTAGGTATATCGCGATACGTAATATTAAACACCTTTTTATAGAGTTCAAATTCTGTTTCTTGTAAGGTGACGCGAGCAAATATTAGACTTTTATACAAATCATAATCGGCAACACTAAAGTCCGAAAACAAATCAAGTTGTGAAATATCGTCTACCAACTGTTGATGTCTGTCAGCTAAAAATGCCATTTCTGTAGGAAAAGCATAGCGTTTAGGATCTTTATAGAATTGAGGTAAAAACGGATTGTCTTTAAAACGCTCTAAAATAAGCTTTGCTTTATAATCTATTGCCAACATTTCTGCAAAAGTGGTTTTGCCAGCTCCAATATTGCCTTCTATACATAAATAATTTATTTTTGTTTTTGGGTAATTTTTAGATTTTAAACTTATTTCAGTTTTAGTTATATCTGGTTTTGAGTTTAATTTTCCTTTTAAACTTAAAATCGTTTCTCCTAAAAGAGGATGTGTTTTTTGAGCTGCAATATCTGCTAAAGGATACAGCACAAAATCGCGTTTACTCAATTCGGGATGTGGGATTTTTAAATTAAAATTATCAATATGTTCATTTTCATAAAATAAAATATCTAAATCAATATTTCTATTTTGATAACCTTTTTGATTTTGTACTCTGCCTAATTTTTTTTCAATCGATTGTAAATTTTCTAAAACTTTATTAGAACTAAGTCTAGTTTTAACCAAGACGCAAGCGTTTAAAAACTTACCGCCACTAAATCCCCAAGCAGGTGTTTCGTAAACATCAGACAGCTTATAGACCTGTCCTATTCTAAAGAATATTTCATCTATGGCTTTTTGTAAAAACTGTTGACGTTGTCCCTGGTTACTGCCTAAAGCAATGTAAACGCTTTTGAGTGTATTCAATGTATTAAGAAAAATTTACCTAATGATGAGCGATAATTTTTAACAAAAACTCGCTATGCAAAGCTACAACCCTTTATTTTTGCCTGCAAGAAAAACTGATAAGCCATTTTGAATTCGTCACAACATCAAAAACAAGCGCTATTCATTTATATGATTTTAGCAGCTTTGTTTATAGCCTCTTTAGTCGCCTCGAACCTTATTTTTAAAAAATTCTTTTTGTGGGATTTTTTTGGCCTTTACACTTTTGAAATTTCAGTAGGTATTCTGCCCTATCCATTGACATTTCTAATTACAGATAGTATCAGTGAAATTTACGGAAAGAAAAAAGCCAATCAAGTGGTTACGGTTGGAATTTTTGCTTCATTGTTTTCCTTGCTCATTATTCTAGTGTCAAACCAAGTGAATGCCAGCAGCACTTCTCCTGTGCAAGACGATGTGTTTAATCAAGTTTTTGGGTCAACTGGCATTGCTGTATCGGCTTCAATGATTGCTTACCTTTTGGCTCAATATATTGATATTTCTATTTATCATTTTTGGAAAAAACAAACCAAAGGCAAATACCTTTGGTTGAGAAATAATTTCTCTACCTTTAGCTCTCAGTTTATGGATACGCTTGTTGTGGTTGGTTTGCTTTGCAGTTTTGGTCAAATCCCTTGGGATAAATTTGGAGTTTTGCTTTTATCAGGGTTTTTGTTTAAAGTCATTGTTGCTCTGCTAGACACACCACTACTCTATTTTATTGTTTATGGGTTTAGAAAACATTTTAAACTCAAAATAAATGAAGAAATTCAATTGGATTAACATCAGTCAAAAAGCCATTTAAAAAACAATTCAGCTCAAACTGAAAGCTTATATTTGCAAAAATTTTAAAATGCACAAATCGGTAACGCCATATAAGGATTCCAAAGACCATAAAAAGAAGCAGGTAGAAAGTATGTTTGATAAAATTTCTGCCAATTACGATGGACTGAACCGCGTGATTTCTTTTGGAATTGACCAATCCTGGCGAAAAAAAGTCATTAAAATGGTTATCCAATCTGGAGCTAAAAATGCTTTAGATATTGCCACAGGAACAGGAGATTTGGCTATTGCACTTGCTAAAAATAAGGTAGAAAAAGTTATTGGTTTAGACATTTCTAAAGGAATGCTCGACGTTGGGCGAAAAAAAATTAAAGACCAAAATCTATCAGATAAAATTGAAATGGTTCAAGCCGATTCTGAAAATCTCCCCTATGAAGACAACACTTTTGACGCCATAACTGTGGCCTTTGGCGTGAGAAATTTTGAAAATTTAGATAAAGGTTTATCAGAAATTTATCGGGTTTTAAAACCCAAAGGAATTTTTGTTGTTCTAGAAACTTCTAACCCAACCAAGTTCCCTTTTAAACAAGGCTATTACGTTTACACTAAATTTATTTTACCTGTTATTGGCAAATTATTTTCAAAAGATAAAAGTGCGTATGCCTATTTATCAGAAAGTGCTTCTGTTTTTCCATTTGGCGGAACCTTCAACAATATTTTGAAAAAAAATGGGTTTATAGAGGTGAACAATTATCCACAAACCTTTGGGGTGTCAACAATTTACAAAGCTTCAAAATAATTTATGAAAAATACTTATTGCCTTTTTTTTCTGGTCATTTTGATTTCATCATCAGCTTATAGTCAAGGTTTTTTTAATAAAGAAGAGGTTCAAAATAACCGCAACTATTTAGAACAACGCCGATGGTCATGGGGCTATTATCTCGGCTTTAATAATTTAGATTTTAAAATTGATCGTATTGAAGAAAGTGATGAAATAGCTGTGACAAAGAACGTCGGTTTTAACGTGGGTTTGATAGGTAATTTTAAGCTCAACAACTATATAGATTTAAGGCTAGAGCCAGGTGTTATATTTTCAACACGCGATTTAGATTTTACCAAATTTGGAGATGATCAAGTAGCAGCTTTCAGAGAAACAAATGCAGCCTATGTTTACGTTCCTTTTGTTGTAAAATTATCGACTAAACGACTCAATAACTTTAAACCTTTTGTAACTACAGGAATCGGAATTGCTCATAATTTAAGCAGCAATGAAGATAATCCCGATGACAATTCAGCAGGGCAATTTAGAATGAAGACCACCAATTTTATGTATGAAGTTGGTTTTGGGATTGACTTTTACTTAGAATATTTCAAATTTACGCCCTCCATTAAAGGGATATTTGGCCTTAGCGACGAGTTGATTGAAGATAAAGACCCCAACAGCCCGTGGACTAGCAATATTGATAAAATAGCTACAAGGGGTATTTTTATCAATTTTACGTTTCAATAGATTGTCGTTTGATTTCGCTAAGCATTATAGACGTTGCCATAGCTACATTCAAACTCTCTGTATCTTGATGTTTTCCAAATTGAGGAATACTTAAAGTTTGGTCTACTAACTTCTGTAGTTCACTAGAAATGCCGTGAGATTCACTTCCCATCAATAAAATTACTTTCTGTTCTATATCTGAAGTATAAATAGATTGCCCATTCATATCTGCTGCATAAATTGGCAATTGAGTTTGTTCTAAAACTTTTTTTAAGTTGTCGTAGTAAACTTTTACTCGTGTCAATGAACCCATAGAGGCTTGCACCACTTTTGGGTTGTAACAATCTACAGTGTCTTCTGAACAAATAATTTTTTTGATACCAAACCAATCGCACATTCTTATGATGGTGCCTAAATTTCCAGGATCTCTCACACCGTCTAAAGCAAGTGTTAATGTCTTAATTTTTAAAGGTTTGTTGTTTTTAATTTTAAATACAGCTAAAGCGACTTGTGGCGAACTTAAAAAGCTTAGCTTCTTCAAATCATCAGGGTTGATAATATGGACACTTTTATTTTTTATAGAAAAAATATCAGCAATACTGAAAAGTTGTTCCAATTCATAAGAACTATTTAAAAATTCTTTGATGACCTTTATACCTTCAACCACAAAAAGCCCGTTCTTATGTCTGTATTTTTTATATTTTAGGCTATTAATTAATTTTTGTTGACTTTTGCTGATTGAATGCATAGCTTTATTTTAAACACTGAATTTAGAAGTTGAAACACTTATTGACAAAAATATCATTTCTTTTTGGCATTACCCTACTTTTTGTTGCCTGTAATTCCACAAAACGCGTTGCAGATGATGAATTTTTATTAACAGAAAATACCATCGAAACGGGTGTTGATACTATTAATGCCAATACCTTAAAACCTTTTTTAAACCTTAAACCAAATTCTAAATTTATATTTGGAATGCCCTTAAAACTTTATGTCTATAATTGGGGCAAACCAAATTCTGATTCGCTGTTTGTTAATTGGTTAACTAAAAAGCCAAAACGTCAAAAACGATGGACAAACTTTTTGTCTGAACGTCAACTTAAGAACTTAGGAGAATTTTACGTCAGTATTCACGAAGGAAGACGAGAAAATGGTGAACCGCCAAGTATCATTTCAGATAAAAAACTAGAACAATCAAAAGAAAAACTCAAATCCTGGTATTGGAATAGAGGCTGGTTTGATGCAAAAGTCAATTATAAGGTAGAAAAAGATTCGACCCAAAAAAAAGCTAAGGTTCATTATACGGTTACCCCTTATGAACCTACTATTATTGATAGTTTGAGTTATGAAATTGCCTCATCAGATGCAGACTCGATTTATAATATTATTAAAGACAAAGCATTTATAAAGGAAGGACAACAGTTTAAGTCTGAAAATTTTGAAAATGAAAGATTGCGAATAGAGCAATATTTTAGAAATAATGGTTTATATCATTTTGACAGAGATTATATCAGTTTTATAGCTGACAGTTTAAATGAAAATCCTCGTCTTTTAGATATTGAATTAAATATAAAAAACAGAGAAGAAAAGGTATTAGATACGGCTTACAAAATTCCTTTCAAAGTTCACAGAATTAGTGAAGTTAATGTATTTACAGATTATAAAAATAACACCAATTACAAAGCAAAAGACTCCGTTCACTATAATGATAAAGTATTTTATGCTAGTGATGATATTAAAGTGAGTCCAAAAATTTTATCAGATGCTATTTTTATAGAAAAAGGACAAGTGTTTAGTGATAAAAACAGAAAAGACACTTATAACAGATTTTCAAATATTCGTGTTTTTGACTATCCAAACATCAAATATCAAAAAGACCCTAGAACGCCTGATGAAGATAATTTGATTGCCAATGTGTTCCTCACTCCCAAAAAACGCTTCGGTTTTACCCCTAATTTTGAAGTTTCTCAAAGTAATATTCAAGATTTTGGAATTGGAGTTAATACATCTTTTCTGGCTAGAAATGCTTTTCATCTAGCAGATATTTTAGAATTGTCGTTTAGAGCTAACTTAGGTTCGTCTAAAGATGCGGCTAGTAGTCGTGATCAATTTTTTAATATCACTGAGTTAGGTGGAAATCTGAGTTTAAGTGTACCAAAAGTATTATTTCCATTTACTCAAACTCTTATTAAAAAAAATATGCAGCCTTTTACTCGGGCAACTTATGGATTTAATACACAGCAAAATATTGGCTTAGATAGACAAAATCATACGCTAAAATTTGAATACAATTGGAAACCAAACAAGAAAATTTCCAACAGATTGTCACTTCTTGATTTTCAGTTTGTTAACAATCTTAATATTGATAATTACTTTAATATATTTACTAATTCATATGGCGATTTAAACGGTATTGCACAAGACAATTTATTTGAGGTCAATCAAGACTTTATAGACCTTGAAACCAACAATCTTATCATTCCTAATGGCACCGATGGTTTTATTACTCAAGTACAAAACAATGAAATTAATTTAGAGTCTGAAAGTCAACAATTGTTTAATTCTATTGTAGAACGAAAAGAGCGCCTAACCGAAAACAACCTTATTATTGCTAGTAATTTTAGCTTTGATTATTCAACCCGTGAAAATATTAACGATGAAGATTATTATCAGTTTCGTTCACGTTTTGAATTAGCAGGTAATTTATTACAAGGTTTAGGGAGTACATTGGGTTTAAAAGAAAATGATAACGGTGATTTTACTTTGTTTGACGTGCCATTTTCACAGTATGCTAAATTAGAGCTCAACTATATCAAACATTGGGATTTAGGCAATAAAAACATCATTGCAACTCGAGCCTATGGCGGTATAGCACTACCCTATGGTAATTCACGCTCTATTCCTTTTGCAAGAAGTTTTTTTGGTGGTGGTCCTAATGACAATAGAGGCTGGCAACCCTACGATCTTGGCCCTGGAAAAACCAATGGGGTAAACGATTTCAATGAAGCTAACTTTAAACTTTCGTTTAATTTTGAATACCGTTTTAATGTTTTTGGAAGTTTAAACTCCGCTTTGTTTGTAGATGCTGGAAATATTTGGAATGTTGCAGATAATGTAACAGATAAAGACGCTACTTTTGATGGTTTGCAAGACCTTGAAGATTTATCTATCGCCACAGGTTTTGGCTTTAGGTATGATATCAGTTTTTTTGTTATTCGTTTAGACTTTGGCTTTAAAACCTATAATCCTGGTGAGCTTGAGAAAAAATGGTTTAACGATTACAACTTTAGAAGTATGGTCTTTAATTTTGGTATTAACTATCCGTTTTAACCGACTTGAATTTTTGCCAAGCATATTTGTTTAAATAATAACAGCCTACGCCTATCATACTTCCTACGAGCATTCCTGTCAAAACATCTCCGGGATAATGTACACCAACATAAATTCGACTGTAGGAAACCAAAAACGCCCAAACAATTAAAGCCGTAAAAATATATTTGTAATATTTTCTGAAAATTAGACCTAAAAACATTGCTAATGCAAATGAACTAGTAGCGTGTCCAGAAAAATACCCATAAGAGCCGCATTCAGCTACAAAACGACCTAAACCTTCTATACTTGGTTCGCCACAAGGTCTTAATCGCATAACACTGTGTTTAACAGCGTAAGATAATTGATCAGTTATTGTTATCATTAATGCAACAACCAAAAGGCTGATAAGCGTTTGTTTAACTCCGAAATTCTTAAACAGTAAATAAATAAATAAAACATACAATGGAATTGAAGCAAATTTATTTGTAATAATCAACCATAATGTATCAAAGCTATCTGAGCCTAGATTGTTTAAGTATAAAAAAAGAGATTGATCTAATTCAACTAAAGTTTCCATTAATTGTCGTATTGCTCAATTTCAGAATCGTAAAAATCAAATGCTTCTTTTACTAATGTATCGTATTCGCCTTTAGCATCTTCTTCGTCAAAGCTTTCCCAAAACTCGAGTTCATCGGTATTGATATTTAAAATAAATCTGGGGAATTCTGTATGAATAACATAAAAGATATCATTTTCGGCATTATCGGCGAGTAAAAATCTTGGATATTTCATAAATATTGATTTATTGCAAACTTAATATTTTTTTATGTAGTCTTTTGAGACTTTATGAAAACGAACATAAAGCATTACAGCAGAGGCTGACAAGCCAACCAATAAACCTAGCCATATCCCATCACTGCCAAGTTGATCTTCTTTTCCAAAATAATAAGACACAGGAAAACCGATAAGCCAGTAAGCAATAAAACAGATTAAGGTAGGGATTTTAACATCTTGAAGTCCTCGCAAAGCGCCTAAAATACCAACTTGGAGACCATCGCTAATCTGAAATAAAGCAGCAATAACGAGTAAACTCGCGGCTAACCGAATAACCTCTATGTCTTTAATGTAAAATTCAGGTAGCAAATCTTTAAAAAGAATAAAAAACAAAGCAAACACAATTTCAATCAATAAAATTTGTAGAAAAATAGAATGTGCAATGCGCTTCATATCTAAAAACTGCTTCTTTCCTTTTTGATTAGCCACGCGAATGGTTGCCGTAACGCCTAAGCCAACAGCCACCATAAAAGTCATAGAGGCTAAGTTTAAAGCTATTTGATTAGCAGCCTGAGCTTTTGCTCCTAAAGTACCAGCTAAAATAACAGAGGCAGTAAAAATACCTCCTTCAAACAACATCTGAAGAGCAGTAGGAAAGCCTAAACTTAAAAGTTTTTTAAAGATTTTTGTGTTGATTTTTTGAATTAATTTAGAAAAATAAGGTTTTAATCGTGGTCTAGATTTTAATATAAAAATGATTAAAATTAACATCACAACTCTTGAAATTAAAGTGGCTATTGCTGCGCCTTCCACTTCTAGTCTAGGGAAACCCCATTTTCCATAAATCAAAAAGTAGTTTAATATAATATTTAAAGCATTGGCAATAAGTGTTGCATACATAGCATATTTAGTCAGTGATAAGCCGTCGGCAAATTGTTTGAAGCCTTGAAAAATCATTAAAGGAATTAATGAAAATGCTACAATGTTAAGATAAGGAAAAGCCAACTCCACTACTTCTGCTGGTTGATCGAGATGAAATAAAATAGGTTTTATAAAGTAAATAAGTGCAAACAATAAAACGCCGTTGAAAGTGCACATTATGACACCATTTTGAAATACTTGTCGACCACGCTTAAAATTTTGTTCACCATCCGCTTCTGCAACTAATGGGGTGATAGCAAAGCTAAAACCTATTCCAATAAACAATGCAAAAAAGACTAATGTGTTACCCAAAGATACGGCGGCAAGTGGCGCAGCACCAAGATGACCTATCATAATATTATCTACCAAACCCACTAAAACGTGACCAAGCTGACCCAACATTATGGGTACAGCAAGATTAAAATTTTTAGGAAATTCGCTAGTATAGGCTTTAAGCATTCACAAAATTTTGAATGCAAAAGTAATTTATTTTAAAGCCTAAATAGCTAAAGTGAAATCTTAATTTTAATTGTTTTTTGATTTTAAATTTTGCCAAACCACATAACCTTCAGTCATATCGTAAATGGTTTTAAAACCACTATTTTTTAATGTTTTGATAGAACGATGACTTCGGTATCCGGAGTGGCAATAAATCAACAAAGGCTTAGAGGTGTCTAAAGCAGAAAGCTGACCTGCAAAGTCCTTATCATAGAAGTTAATATTAACCGCATTATCAAGATGTCCAGCTTCAAATTCCTTGGGCGTTCGCACATCTAATATTAAAAGTTCTTCATTTTTTTCAACCAAATATTCAGCTTGATGCACAGATATTTCTTGGATTTTATTTTGAGAATAAGATTCAAATGCAAAAGCAAATAAGAAAACGATATAAAAAATCTTCATATTGTTATTGTCGTAATTTAAAGTACATTATTACTATTATAAATAAATTTAAACTATAAATCTTTGGCATTCTTTAACATTTTTTTCATTTTTGAAGAAACCATCCTTTATTTATGAAAAAACTATTTTGCTTTTTAGCATTAGCATCATCTTTTAGTTATGCTCAAGATAAGCCTATTGTTGATTTAGGTGGTGCTTTACGTTATAATTATAATTTATCTTCCTGGAAAAGCGACCAAAAAGATCGGGGTGGGGATTTTGGTTATGATGTTTTTAGAATTAATACCGATGTGGAATATAAAGGCATTCGTTTACAAGCAGAGTATCGATTTTATTCTGAAGGTTTTGGTGGTGGTTTTATGAAAAGCGGTTGGTTAGGCTACGATTTTAATGAAAATGAAAACCTTCAAGTCGGCTTAACTCAAGTTCCATTTGGGATAACACAATACAATTCTCATAACTGGTTTTTTAACATAACCTCCTACACAGGTCTTGAAGATGATCACGATATGGGTGTTAAATATTCTAATGTTCAAGATAAGTTTGAATACTATTTGGCGTTTTTCAAAGGCGCTGAAGAAACCCTTTTCGGTGGTTCAACTGAATCTGTTCCGAATAGGTACTCATATGATGTCATTGGACGAAATAAAGAAGTGAACCAATTTAATGGTAAATTTATTTATAAGATAGGAGATAATTACAAGCATCGTTTTGGTATTTCTGGACAATACGGAGGATTATATAATCTTGATACAGAAGAAACTGGAGATCATCATGGTTTGGCATTACATTATGAACTGGATTTTAATACTTGGAATTTAAAGTCTGAATTTGCATATATTGATAATAATCCAATTAATGCTCCTGGCGAGTCAAGAGAGGTCATTCAAATGGGAGCATATGGTTTTCCTTATGAAGTTGCGGCAGATTATGAAATGTATACGTTAGCTGTCTCAAAATCGGTAAAAGTGGATTGGGGTCCAATCTCAAACCTTCAATTTTACAATGATTTTGGATATATGCACAAAAGGGTGAATGAATTTAATGATTCATTTATGAATGTAACAGGCGTTTTAGTTACTGCTGGAAACCTCTACACCTACATTGATTACGCTGCTGGATATAACCATTCTTGGCTAGGCGGTAATTTTATAGACGATTTTAGTGTAGGAAACCCAGATGCTAAATGGGAAGCGCGATTCAATATCAATTTTGGATATTATTTTTTAACAGATAACAAATCAAGATAAATATATATTGTATGTCTAAAAAAGTAGTAAGAAGTGATGAAAAGAAGTCGATATTTGGATTAGAAGTCAATGGTCCTGTGTTTTTTACCTCTTCAATACTTATTATAATTGGTATTGCATTAACTCTAATTTTCAAAGAAACTGCAGAGACTTATTTTGACCAAATTCAAAAAACTGTTGCAGATTACGGCGGTTGGTTTTTTGTGTTATGTGTCAATGTTTTTTTGTTTTTTGTGCTCTTTTTAGCCTTTAGCAAATTTGGAAGCATCAGATTAGGCGGAAAAGATGCAGAGCCAGAATTTAAAACCCTATCGTGGTTTGCAATGCTATTTAGTGCTGGTATGGGAATTGGCTTATTATTTTGGAGTATAGCGGAACCTATAAATCATTTTAGTAATCCGCCTACGGCAGAAGGACAAACGCTTGAAGCTGCTAAAGAAGCTATGAACTATACTTTTCTCCACTGGGGGCTGCACGCTTGGGGTATTTACGCTCTGGTGGGTTTAGCTTTGGCTTATTTCACCTATTCTAGAGGGTTACCACTTACTATTCGATCTGTATTTTACCCATTTCTCGGTGATAAAGTCTATGGATTAATTGGAGATGTTATAGATATTTTTGCCGTTTTAGCGACGCTGTTTGGGTTAGCGACATCTTTAGGTTTTGGTGTGCAGCAAGTGGCTGCAGGTTTATCGCATGTCTTTGGTATTGGTGGAGGCATTACTACGCAAGTTTTATTGATTGGAGGAATAACAGCTATTGCTACATTGTCAGTTGTTTTGGGTGTAGACAAAGGCGTAAGAGTATTGAGTGAATGGAATATGCGAATTGCTGTTGTACTTTTAGTTTTAGTGGTAATTTTAGGGTCAACACTTTTTATTTTTGAAAGTTATCTTGAAAATCTAGGTAATTACGCTAGTAGTTTATTTGAAATTTCGTTGTGGAATGAAAGCTATACCAACACGTCTTGGCAAAACAGTTGGACAGTCTTTTATTGGGGGTGGTGGATTGCTTGGTCTCCTTTTGTCGGGATGTTTATTGCTCGAGTGTCTAAAGGCAGAACTATAAAGGAGTTTGTGTTAGGTGTTTTAATTGTTCCTACTCTCGTGACTTTTTTCTGGATTACAGCATTTGGAAGTTCAGCTCTACAAGATGTTTTAGGTGGAGAAACTGCAATTGTTAATGCTGTAGGCGAAGATGTTGCCACTGCCCTATTTGTATTTTTAGAAAACTTTCCTTTTTCCTCAGTATTGAGTATTGTGGGGATTGTTTTAATTATTGGTTTCTTTGTAACATCATCAGACTCAGGTTCACTAGTTATTGACAGTTTGACCTCAGGCGGAAAAATTGACGCTCCTGTTGGTCAGCGCATTTTCTGGGCTTTAGCAGAAGGTGGCGTAGCAGCAGTATTGCTCATAGGCGGTGGACTTGATGCCTTGCAAACAGCATCTGTTGCAACAGGTTTACCATTTGCTTTAATACTTTTGATCATGTGTTACTCCCTTTACAAAGGTCTAGAAGAAGAAGTTGTTAAAGAAAAACGTAAAATGAAAAGGCAAGAAGAAAAAGAATACGAAGACGTTGTAAGAAATATCATTCAAAAACGAAACCCTAAAAAAGAATAACTATGGATACTTTTAAAAATTTATTAGTTGCATTAGATCTTACCGATCTTGATAATACTTTAATTAAATATGCTAATTATTTAGCTGAAAATTTTGATGTCCATAAAGTCTATTTTGTTCATAACATCAAAAAATATGAAATTTCTGAAATTATTGAGCAAGAAATTAAAGATGTTGATTTAGAAGAAGCAATAAACGATGAGCTAAAAGAACAAATCTCCATTATAATGAATGAAAATTCTAATTGGGAGCTCTTAATTTCAGACGATCCTTATACTGAGTCATTAATTAATTACATTTCTCAAAAATATCATATTAACACTGTATTGTTGGGTAATAAAAATGGAGAAAAAGGCTCAGGACTTGTCGGTTTTAAATTACTTCGTATCTTAAAAAGCAATGTGCTTTGGATTCCAAAGCTTGACAGTATTAATATTAATAAGGTTTGGGTGAGTACAGATTTTTCAAATTCATCTAAAAAAGCATTTCAGATCAGTAGTTTAATTCAAGATAAAATTAATGTCAAAACTGAAGCTGTTCATGTTTTTAATATGCCATTACACTTTTCACCCTATATTAATAGCTCTAAGATAGAAACAAAAGTTGAAAATCACGTTCAAAAAAAGTTTGAAAATTTTATTGAAAAACTAAACTCTTCTCATAAATTAGAAACAATTTTAATTGCAGGGCGCCAAGCTAATGCGGCTTCTAAAATACGCCTGGAAGCCAAAAAACATAAAATATCTTTTTTAATTGTCGCTGATAAAGGCGCTAATACATTTTCAAACCTCTTGGTAGGAAGCGTAACAGAAGAACTTTTTAACCGTGACCTTCACGTTCCTCTTTTTATTACCAAAACTCAACATTAAATATACAGCCCATTACTTTTGAAGCTAAATGTATTGTTTTATTTAAAAAATTAGCTGTAGAGTTTAATATATTAAATGAACTTAATAATTATCTTCGTGTATTGCTATATTTCGGGTTTAAAAAATCATAAATCATATTCACATACATGAAAAAAGTTTTAATTTTCTTATGGTAAATACCATTTGGGCTTTCGGCTCAAATTAACGAAAGCGATATCTTAAACTTTAAAGCCAATTTATCGCTTACAAGGTTTTTCCAAGGTGGCAATGTGGAGACACTTATTTTTAGAGCTAAGTCTGATAAGAGTTTTTAACCCTATAAAAAAAGGGTTTATAAAACCACTAATTCTTATGTATTTCAAGAATTTGGCAAAGAAAAAACCGAAAAAGATATTTTAAGTCTTAATCCCTTGTATTTAAATCAAAAGCGGAAATTTTACCCTTTAGTTTTAGGGTTTATAGGTACAAATTTCAGAAGAGAAATAGACTTGCGCTATCTTCTTGGTGGGGTAACCAACAAAATTCTTGACAAAGAAGACAATTGGCCTAAAGTCATATTATTAAACGGATACGAAAAAAAACAATTTGGCAAATCTTATAATAATAACTCTACCAACTATAACAAAAAATCTTTATGATTTAGTTAAGTTTTGATGATGTGTTTTTGTTTTATAAAGCTAAATCCTTATTTCTCAAAACCCTTTAAAGTCTCCGTAATAATATTCACACAATCTAACAACTGCTCTTCATTGATGACCAAAGGTGGTGCAAAACGAATGATATTACCATGTGTAGGTTTTGCCAATAAGCCATTTTCCTTTAAAGCCACACAAATATCCCAAGCTGTTGAAGAATCTTCGCTATCATTAATAACAATAGCATTGAGTAAACCGCGACCTCTCACTAAGTTGACAATATTAGAATTTTGAATGTACTCGTTCAGTTTGTCTCTAAACAATTGACCGAGATGTCTGGCATTTTGAGCTAATTTTTCATCTTTGACCACTTCCAACGCGGCCATGCCAACCGCTGCTGCCACAGGGTTACCACCAAAAGTTGAGCCGTGTTGCCCAGGTTGAATGACATTCATTACCTCGTTGTCTGCTAAAACGGCAGAAACAGGATAAGCTCCACCAGACAGGGCTTTACCTAAAATTAAAATATCAGGTCGAGAATACGTTGCTTGGCGTTCGCAATGGCCTTGACAATTACATTTTCCGCAAACGGCTAATAATGCACCAGTTCTTGCGATACCTGTTTGAATTTCATCGGCCATAAATAATACCTCGTGTTTATTACAAAGCGCTTTGACTTCTGGAATAAACTCATCAGCTGGTGTAAATACACCAGCTTCACCTTGAATGGGTTCTATAAGTACACCAGCAACATTTTTTTCAGATTTTAAAACCTTTTCTAAAGCTCGTGTATCGTTATAATTAACTTTTATAAAGCCTGGTGTGTAAGGACCAAAGTTTTTTCGTGCCCCTTCATCGTTACTAAACGAAATAATGGTTGTGGTTCTACCGTGAAAATTGTTTTCAAACACCACAATTTTAGCTTCATGCTCTGCAATGCCTTTCTTTTCATAAGCCCATTTTCTGCAAATTTTGATAGCAGTTTCCACCGCTTCTGCACCGGTATTCATCGGCAAGAGTTTGTCAAAATTAAAATATTCTGTAGCGTATTTTTCAAAAACACCTAAGACATTATTATGAAATGCTCTAGACGTCAGTGTAATACGATTCGCCTGATTAGTCATGGCATTGACTATTTTAGGATGGCAGTGACCTTGATTAACAGCAGAATAAGCTGATAGAAAATCATAATATTTCTTGCCTTCAACATCCCAAACAAAAACGCCTTTGCCTTCTTTTAAAACCGCGGGCAATGGATGGTAATTATGGGCGCCGTGCTGGTCTTCAATATCTATGGCTTGTTGTGAGGATTGAATATCTTGGACTGTCATAAAAATATATTTTAGGTTTTTACAAAAATATCAATATATATATTGTTCTTGTAAGATTCACTTAAGTTTATATCCTTATTTAATATGAATTTAAACAAGCTGTTTAAGTGATAGTTTTAATTTTGTTGAAATAAGTGTTATGATACACGTAAATAGCTGGATTAGTATAATTTTCAAGATGCATTTATAATCAATTTTAATATTGATTATAAAATCGTGTTACATTCTTAAAAAATTTAATTTATTTTTAGACTTGATTAAATTGTTCTATAATGAATAAAAAAATACTTGCCTGGTCTATTACCGCTGCACTAGCTGGCTTCTTGTTTGGTTTTGATACTGTAGTTATTTCTGGTGCTGAAAAAAAATTACAGATTTTATGGGGTTCTTCGGATATGTTTCACGGTGTTGTTGTCATTGGTATGGCACTTTGGGGAACTGTGATTGGTGCAATTTTTGGAAGTATACCAACCAATAAGTTAGGAAGAAAGAAAACTCTAATTCTGATAGGCCTACTTTATACCATTTCTGCTATTGGTTCAGCTTTGGCCAATGACCCTGTAACATTTGCCGTTTTTAGATTTATTGGTGGTTTAGGTGTCGGTGCTTCTACTGTTGCCGCTCCTGCTTATATTTCTGAAATTGCTCCCGCAAAAAACAGAGGTAAATTGGTTGGCTTGTACCAGTTTAATATTGTTTTTGGAATATTGATAGCTTTTTTTTCTAACTATTTACTGAATGATGTAGGAGAAAACGCTTGGCGTTGGATGGTTGGTGTAGAAGCTATTCCAGCTTTTATATACACTTTATTTGCTATAAAAATTCCAAAGAGCCCAAGATGGCTACTCACCAAGTTTAGAAATGTTGAAGCCGAAAAAATACTTCAAATTATAAGTCCAAATTCAGATCCAAAACTATTGATGTCAAAGATTAAAACTGAAATGGATAATACCATTCCCAATGAAAACATATTCCTTAAAAAGTATAGATTCCCATTAATGCTAGCCTTTTTAATTGCTTTTTTTAATCAATTGTCTGGTATTAATGCATTTCTGTATTACGCACCAAGAATTTTAGAAGAAGCAGGGTTGGCAGAGAGTTCCGCGCTTTTAAGCAGTATTGGCGTTGGTGTAACGAATATGCTTTTTACACTTCTTGGTATATTTTTGATTGATAAATTAGGTAGAAAACAGTTGATGTATATCTGTTCTGTAGGCTATATTATTTCTTTATCACTGGTATCAGCTGCATTTTCGTTTAAATGGGAAGGCGATGTAATGCCTGTTTTCTTATTTATGTTTATTGCCGCACACGCCATTGGTCAAGGCACGGTAATTTGGGTATTTATTTCAGAAATATTTCCTAATCATTTAAGAGGTTCAGGTCAATCATTTGGAAGTTCGATTCACTGGATATTAGCCGCTATTGTTCCGTCTTTGGTTCCGGTGCTTTTTTCATCAATTGGTGCTGGTGTGGTGTTTTTGTTTTTTGCTATAATGATGGTATTCCAACTGCTTTTTGTAGCCTTTATGATGCCAGAAACCAAAGGCGTTTCACTTGAAGATTTGAGTGAAAAATTAAATATTAGTAGAAATAAAAAATAAGTTATGAGTAATATTGTTTGCTTTGGAGAAGTTTTATGGGATGTTTTTCCTAATCACGAAAAAATTGGTGGCGCACCACTTAATGTAGCTTACCGATTAAGGTCTTTTGAAAATCAAGTCAGTATCATCAGCGCCATTGGAAATGATGATTATGGCAAAAAACTGATCTCTTACCTAAAAGAAAATAACATAAACACCAACTGTATTCAAGTATTAGAGGACTATAGTACGGGGAAAGTAAAAGTCAATTTAGATCAAAAAGGTTCTGCTACTTATACAATTGAACATCCAAGTGCCTGGGATAAAATAGGCATTCAAGAAACTGCTAAATCTGTTGTTAAAAATACTAATGCTTTTATTTTTGGAAGTTTAGTTGCTCGTGATTCGATTTCAAGAGAAACGCTGTTTGAATTGATTGATTTTGCAAAATACAAAGTTTTTGATGTGAATTTAAGACCACCACATTATACCATAGAAGTTTTGAAAAGGCTAATGAATCGAGCGAATTTTATAAAGTTTAATGATGATGAGTTGTATGAAATTTGTCAATCTTTAGGCTCACAATACAACGGTTTAGAGCAAAACTTAAAATTTATTGCAAAAAAGACAGATACAAAACACATTTGTGTAACTAAAGGTCGGCACGGCGCTGTACTTCTATACGATGATAAACTCTATTACAACAGTGGCTACATAATTAAAGTAGTTGATACTGTTGGTGCTGGAGATTCGTTTTTAGGTTCGTTGATTAGCCAAATATTATCTCAAGTAGAACCACAAAAAGCCATTGATTTTGCCTGTGCTGTTGGCGCTCTTGTGGCTCAGAGTGAAGGAGCAAATCCTAAAATTTCAGAGACTGAAATTAAATCGTTTATGAATTTAGATTGATATTATTTGAAGTGATTTAAGCTTCCCTCAATTAGAGCTGTATATTATTCCAAATTACAACCAAACTTTCAACCCGCGGCAGTGATAGTAACGGAAAGCTGACGATAGGTGGCAAAATTTACAAAACTTAAGCTGGCAGAGCGACCTCCGGAAGCTCCTGCCAGCGCTTAGTTTTGTTTTTGCCACCTATTGGCTCTTGAAGTGGATAGCACGATTGCCGCACAAATGACAAAGAATGTGACAACCTGTCATAAGTTTTGTGATGGCACAATGATTGAAAACTAATTAGTGAATAAAAAGTAGAATCTAAAATAAATATTATGAGTAAAATAATTGGAATTGATTTGGGGACAACCAACTCTTGCGTGTCTGTGATGGAAGGTAACGAGCCAACGGTGATACCAAATTCAGAAGGAAAACGCACAACACCATCTGTGATTGCTTTTGTAGAAGGTGGCGAAATTAAAGTTGGTGACCCAGCTAAACGTCAAGCTGTAACTAATCCTGAGAAAACGATTGCTTCGATTAAAAGATTTATGGGAAATAAATTTTCTGAATCTTCAAGAGAGGTAAAACGTGTAGCTTATAAAGTAAAAAAGGGTGAAAACGATACGGCACGTGTTGATATTGACGGGAGATTGTATTCGCCTCAAGAATTGTCAGCTATGATTCTTCAAAAAATGAAGAAAACAGCTGAAGAATATCTTGGGCAAGATGTAACAGAAGCGGTAATTACCGTTCCTGCTTATTTTAACGACTCTCAACGTCAGGCGACAAAAGAAGCTGGTGAAATTGCTGGCCTTAAAGTGAGACGTATTATTAACGAACCTACTGCGGCTTCATTGGCTTACGGCCTTGATAAGAAAAGTACTGATCAAAAAATTGTCGTTTTTGACTTTGGTGGTGGTACACACGATGTGTCTATCCTTGAGTTAGGTGATGGCGTATTTGAAGTCTTATCAACTGACGGAGACACACACTTAGGTGGTGACGATGTTGATGAAACAGTTATTGACTGGTTAGCTGAAGAGTTTAAAAAAGATGAAGATATTGACTTAAGAGACGATGCTATGGCACTTCAGCGTTTAAAAGAAGCGGCCGAAAAAGCTAAGATTGAATTGTCATCTTCTACTTCAACTGAAATTAACCTACCTTATGTTACGGCCACATCAAGTGGACCAAAACACTTGGTAAGAACTTTATCGCGTTCTAAATTTGAGCAATTGATTAGCGATTTGGTTAAAAGAACTATTGCACCTTGTGAAAAAGCTTTAAAAGCTGCTGGATTGAGTAAAAATGATATCGACGAGATTATTCTTGTTGGTGGTTCAACTCGTATTCCTGCTGTGCAAGAAGCGGTTGAAAAATTCTTTGGTAAAAAACCAAGCAAAGGTGTTAACCCTGATGAAGTTGTTGCTATTGGTGCAGGAATTCAAGGTGGTGTCTTGACAGGTGATGTTAAAGATGTATTGCTTCTTGATGTGACACCATTGTCTTTAGGTATTGAAACTATGGGCGGTGTAAATACTAAATTAATTGAAGCTAATACAACTATACCGACTAAAAAATCACAAACTTTCTCTACAGCGCAAGACAATCAACCCAGTGTAGAAATTCACGTACTACAAGGTGAGCGTCCGATGGCGAAAGACAATAAAACTATTGGTCGTTTCCACTTGGATGGTATTCCGCCAGCAAAACGCGGTACACCTCAAATTGAAGTGACCTTTGATATTGATGCTAATGGTATTATTCAAGTCAGTGCTGAAGATAAGGCTACTGGTAAGAAACAGGATATCAGAATTGAGGCGTCTTCTGGATTGACTGAAGAGGAAATAGAAAAAATGAAGAAAGAAGCAGAAGCAAATGCTGATGCCGATAAAAAAGCCAAAGAAAAAGTTGACAAACTCAACGAAGCTGACGCAATGATTTTCCAAACTGAAAGTCAGATGAAAGAATTTGGTGATAAATTACCAGATGATAAGAAAAAGCCTATTGAAGATGCGCTTGGCGAATTAAAAGAAGCACATAAAACTGGTGATGTTGAAAAAATTACACCAGCGCTTGATAAGCTAAACGAAGAATGGAAAAAAGTGTCTGAAGAAATGTACAAAGCACAAGCTGAAGCCCAAGGTGGTGGCGCTGCTGGCTCTGATGCCGGTGCACAACAAGATGCTAAAGGTTCAGGCGAAGGCGATTCAGACTCTAAGGATGATGTTGAAGACGTAGACTTTGAAGAAGTCAAGTAATCTGAATGACTTTATAGAATTGAAAAATCCGCTGAGTGTTCAGCGGATTTTTTTATGATATAATTATTTAAAATGACCTCTATAATTTTAACCTCTTAACGCAATCCTTCATGGTTTTACCTTGTTAGTTGTATTTTCATTCAAAATTTTAATTTCAAAATTTGGTAAATATTGAATGATATACAATGCGGTATTATTGTAAACCTCGCTCATAAAAGACTTTGAATAAGCAAAACGATTTTCACTATATTCTGTATAAGGATTTAAAGCCTTTTCGTTCTTTAAACTGCCTTCGTATCCTAATCTTAACAATAAATCATAAGTTAAATCAAAAGCCCTTAAAGTAAACCGACTAGGTAAATAGCCATATTTGTCTTTATAATGTTCTATCCATTTATCGTTTTCTAAAATGTCATATTTTGAAGTACTTATGTAAGTAAAACCTAGAGCACATAAGGCTTCATTATTTAAAAATTCTCTAAAAGCTTCGTTGCGATGTGAAGTAAAAAGTTTGATAAACTGACTATCCTCAAGAGATGAATTATTGTTTTTTATAATTTCATTTTGAAATTGATATGCAATATTGACAACACTTTCTGTTAAACCTTTTTGATTGGTTTCTAAAACAATCCAGTTTTCCTGCTCTGGTTTAAGGAGTTTTTTAAGATCTTCAGATTCAATATAGGTCTTTTCCAATTTAAAAAAAGTGGCTTTTGGAAACGAATACTTATATTTTTCAAAAGCACTTTGAGTTGTACTATCTGTAATAAAAATTAGATTTTGATTTTGTTTGGTGCTATCAATTAAGGTAATTAAAGTTTCAGTTTTTAAACTCTGATCAGGTAAAGTATTTATGATAGAAGTTTGACTATTTTCTGATTTTGTAAAAGGCAAGAAAATAGGAATGTTTTTAGAATTTAAAGAACGACTTAGTTGATTTACGTTTTTATTGAGTATAGGACCTATAATGGCATCTCTATTTTCTAAATTATTTTTAGACAAAATTAAATCTACCGCTTTAGGGTCACGCTTGGTATCAAAAACACTTAAGTCAGTATATATTCCTTTGTATTTAGCTTGATTGATAGCCATTTCAACACCCTGATACATGTCTAATGAAATATTTAAAAGCTCATCTCTCAAGAGTATATTTTTTTTTCTGACACTATCGTTATCAAATCGATTTAAAGAAAATGGTAAAAACAATGCGAGTTTTTTTTCATTAAAATTTTGAATATAATTTTCTAGATTAATAATTTGATTGTTATCACTAAGCCCTTCTAATTTTTGTGGTAGTTTTATAATCATACCAGCTTTTAGACCTTCCCTTCTTACAATAGGGTTTAATTTAAATATGATGTCTTCACTGATTTTAAATTCTTTACTCAAGCTATATAAAGTTTGACGTCTGGGCACTTCGTAATACTGTAAATTCATATCTAAAATGCCTAAATCAGAAGATTGTTTGTCTGTATTCTGATATCGTGGAATAACCTTGACCAACTGCCCACTTTGAACATCAATCATATTCTGATTGAGACTGTCAAAAGATTTAAGGCTCATTCCATATTTTGAAGCGATATCGGCTTTATTTTCTCCAGGTAAAACAATGTGTTTAAAGGCTGAAAAGTTTGAATTTTTAATACTTTGGTTAAAGTCAACATTTTGGTATTTTTTCGGTAACTTATAAGCTGGTAATTTTAATATTTCACCTGCTTTTAGCTCCCTTTCATAAAGTTTAGGATTAAAAGCTTTAATATCAGCTATACTTAGATTAAAGCTTTTTGAAATACTATATAGAGTTTCTTGGCTTTTAACCCGATAACGCAAAAACCCAAAATTTTTAGACTCTGTTTTGGGAATCACTATCTTTTGTTGGCTTAGGGCTTGGGTATTTTTTAAATCAGGATTATAGCGATACAGCTGATCTAAAGATACGTCATTGGCTTGTGCTATACTTTGTGGAGTATCATTTGTTTTGACGTCATAAACGATATAGTTTTGAGCTAAAACACTGTTTAGACCAAAAAAAATAAATAAAACCAAACAAAATTTAAATTTCATAATTATTCCCATTCTATAGTTGATGGTGGTTTTGAACTGATATCATAAACCACACGATTCACGCCTTTAACTTGATTGATAATTTTGTTAGAAACATTTTGCAAAAATTTATAGGGTAAATCAACCCAATCTGCCGTCATTCCATCTGTTGATTCTACAGCACGTAAAGCTACAACTTTTTCGTAAGTACGCTCGTCTCCCATAACACCTACAGAATGTACAGGTAAAAGCATAGCGCCAGCTTGCCAAACCTTGTCGTACAATTCCCAGTCGCGAAGGGCTTTAATGAAAATATGATCGACGTCTTGTAATATACTCACTTTTTGTGGAGTAACATCATCTAAAATTCTTATGGCTAAGCCAGGACCAGGAAAAGGGTGACGACCTAAAAGTTTTTGTGAAATGCCTAACTCCTTCCCTACTCGGCGCACTTCATCTTTGAACAACATTTTTAGAGGTTCTACAACTTTAAGTTTCATATATTCTGGCAAACCACCAACGTTATGGTGAGATTTAATGGTTACCGAAGGTCCATTAACTGATACCGATTCAATCACATCAGGGTAAATTGTTCCTTGAGCTAAAAATGTTACATCTTTAATTTGGTGAGCTTCGTCGTCAAACACTTCTATAAAGGCGTTACCAATACGTTTGCGTTTCAATTCAGGGTCACTCACCCCAGCCAAAGCGGTATAAAATTTTTCAGAGGCGTCAACACCTTTGACATTTAGACCCATATTTTTGTATTGGTCTAAAACTTCATCAAATTCGTTTTTTCTTAGCAAGCCATTGTTTACAAATATGCAATACAGATTATCTCCAATAGCTTGATTGAGCAAAACTGCAGCAACTGTTGAGTCAACGCCACCGCTTAAGCCAAGAACAACTTTTTGATCGCCAATGGTTTGTTTTAACTCTTCAACACTTAAGTCTACAAACTTAGCTGGCGTCCAATCTTGAGGTACTTTAGCAATTTTAACTAAAAAGTTTTCTAGAAGCTGTAACCCATCTTTTGTATGGTAAACCTCTGGATGAAATTGGATACCATAAGTATCTTCATTATCAAATTGAAAAGCTGCAAACTTGACATCTTCTGTGGATGCAATACGATGCGCATCAGGTGGTAAAACCATGATAGTATCGCTATGAGACATCCAGACTTGTGAGCCTTCATCAATACCTTCAAAGAGTGGATTATCTAGTTTTATGTTTTCTAAATGAGCGCGTCCAAATTCTCGTGTATTTGAAGCTTCAACACTTCCTGCATGTTGTTGCACTAAATGTTGGGCGCCATAACAGACAGCCAAGATAGGTAAATGCCCTTTTATACTTTTTAAATCAGGTATAGGCGCATTGTCATGTCTAACTGAAAATGGGCTTCCTGAAAGAATGACGGCTTTAAAACTCGACAAATTTTCAGGAACTTTATTAAATGGTTTGATTTCGCAGTAAATGTTGAGTTCTCTTACACGTCTAGCAATCAATTGCGTGTACTGCGAACCAAAATCTAAAATGAGGATATTTTTTTGCATAAACAAAAGTAAAAATTTGAAATTTAATTGAATGCTTTTTTATGCAGTTTGTATAGCTTATTTTTAAAGAAAAAAAATGTTAGATAATATATTTAAGTCTGCAATTAATGAAATTAAACTAGGATATTTAAAACGTAAACATCCTTTTAAATATTGTTATTTAAGTAGTATTTCTTCTAATAAACCTGTGATAAGAACAGTAGTGCTTCGCGATATGACTGATCAGCATGAATTAGTTTTCTTTACAGATCAACGTTCTCAAAAAATAGAGCAATTTCAAGCTAATCCAAATGCAGAGCTTTTGTTTTATCATCCAAAAAAGTTATGGCAAATAAAAGTTGGAGGTAAAATTAAAATCATAACTAATGAAAAGCAACTAAATTTTTACAAACAAAAAGTTCAAGGCGCATCAGTTAAAGATTATAGTTCAAAACAAAAACCCTCAAGTGCTTTGAAAAATCCAGACGCCTTAGAATACACGGAGGATATGCATTTTACTGTTTTGTATTTAGAACCTGACTATTTTGAAAGTTTACAGTTAAAACGCCCAAATCATATCAGATGTTTGTTTAATAAAGTTGATGGGTGGCAAGGTCAGTTTTTAGCGCCTTAGTTTAGTTTTTTGTCTAATATTTAAGGTATTCTTAAATATTTATGCGTTTGAAGAGATATTTTCCATTTGGGGTTTTTCATTACATAATCTACAATTAGTGGCATCATTTTTTCTCTAACGCTCCATTCTGGTTGAAGGTAAAGCATAGCTTTAGTCTTTAATTTTTCTGCTTGTTGTTCTGCAAATTTAAAATCGTGTTTGTTGAAAATAATAACTTTTAATTCATCTGCACGTTTATATATTTCAGGTTCAGGTAATTTTATTTTTTTTGGAGATAAACAAACCCAGTCCCAAACGCCCGTCATTGGATAAGCTCCTGAGGTTTCTATATGAATATTCATGCCTTTGGCTTTTAAACCTTGGGTGAGCTTGGTCATATCCCAAGTTAGAGGCTCGCCGCCTGTGATAACAATAGTATCTGAATATTGCGTGGCATCGTTAATTATTTTTTTGATATCGGTTGGTGGATGGATTTCTGGATTCCAACTTTCTTTAACGTCGCACCAATGGCAACCGACATCGCAACCGCCTATTCGGATAAAATAAGCTGCCGTACCTGTGTGATGGCCTTCGCCTTGAATGGTATAAAACGCTTCCATAAGTGGCAGATATTCACCTTTATGGACTAATATTTGGAGTTCGTCTGTTTTCATAGTTTGCAAATGTAAAGAAATTTGAGGGCTTTGACTTATACTAGCTTTATGTATTAAAAAATTCAATTTTGGCTTTGTTTAAAAAAGGCTAAAATTTTAGCGTTTCTAATTTTTGAAAATAATTTACAGTCTTATACTGCTCTCATGCTGACAATTAGTATAAATACTGTTATCCAAAAAGTTGTTTTTTTGATTTTAACGATTTCATGTTTGTTAAGGTTATTAGCGTTTTGTGTTTTCAAGTAGGGATAGCAGCGGCATCTTTTTTGAGGTTTGTTATAGCGAAGTTGTGTTTTAAAGGTGCCGCCCTCAAGTGGCAACTTTAAAACGCTTACTGAGACTTGACAAAACCCAAAAAAATATAGCGGATAGCCCGTTAAACTTGCCTAAATAAAATTGATTTGTCTTTGAGTATTTACTCATAAAGTTAAGATTTTTAAGGCTTCGTTAACGTTGAGTTTTTCTATTTTAATTCTTTTCATTTTTTGTTTTATACTTTTTTATTATCTTTAACTATTCAAATTATTTTTGTGATTTGCATTGGCGAAGCTGTGTTTAATTAGCTTCTAAAAACGTTTTGATATGAGTGTAAGTTCTTCATTCCAACAGCCCAAATACGAATCTTCAGCTATTACTTTAAAGAAGATATGGCACAGAGATCAGTACCGCATTGCTGTTTTTTTTAAGTGGGACGACTTGAAAACCCGTCAACAAATGAAGAGAATTGGGGCTCGTTTTAGTAAGACCCACAAGTGTTGGCATTTGGTTTACTGTAAAGAAAATTACAATTTATTAAAAAAGCATTTTGATAACTTAATTATTGAAACCTCACCTGATTCTAAAGATAATAACAAAGAAAATTCAAACGTAAAGACAAGCGCTCAAGAGAAGCGTCAACATTTGTCCATAGCTAAAGAAGGCGAACGGTCGTTATCACATCATGAGAATGCTGGTAATTCGGCACATAAATCTGGAGTACATCAGATTGACTCACGATTGAATTTAAAAGTGTTAGATCCTGTTGGAAAATACTGGGTGCTCAAGATGAATTATGTTCAACACTATGTCAAAGCTCTTAAGAAAGTAAAGGGCGTTTTTTGGAATAAAACCCACAAAGTTTACATGGTTTATAGACATCCAAAAGCAAAACAAAAAGTAGAAGCTATTTTTGGTGTGCCATTGTTTGGGGATGATTTTTATGTTAAACAAAATTTTTCTGAAGATCTTAATGTTGAAATATTCAGTTATCCACACGATGAAAGGTATGCTATGCTAAAATTCACTAAAGATTTTAGGTTAATTGACGTTTTAAGACGGCTGAATCAATCTAAGTATACCAAAACTGAAAATGCTTATTTGCTTCCGGCAACACCTAAAAATTTAGAATCGTTGCGTTTGCTGTTAAGTGATTTTGACGTTAAAGTTACTATGCATATAAAAGACGATTATTTTAGTCGTAAAAAGTCTATCAACCGAAAGGCTGAAGTTCTTTCAAACACTAAGCAAAGACTGTTGGATATGGTGCCTAATCATGCTAAATGTTATGTAGAAGATATGGTTAATATGTTGATGGCTATGAATTACAGCAATTCTACTATTAATAGTTATACTCATGCCTTTACAAACTTTTTAATATCACATGATTATGCCAATCCAGAGCAAATGCGCCGAAAGACAGTGGTTAAATATTTATCTAAACTTACTGAATACGGTTTAAAATCTGCAAGCGGACATATGGTTGTGAATGCTTTGAAATTTTATTATAAGTATGTTTTGGAATGGGATGATACTCAATCTTGGACTATTCCTCGCCCAAAGAAAGAAAAGACACTGCCAAAGGTTTTGAGTGTAGATGAATGCAGGCGTGTTATAGAAGCTGTAAAACAGCCTAAACATAAGTTGATATTATTGCTGGCTTATGGTGCGGGTTTACGGGTAAGCGAAATTTGTAATCTACAGTGGAAAGATATTGATTTTGCTGAACATAAAATCACAGTAAAATCTGGTAAAGGAAAGAAAGACAGAATTGTGATGTTGCCTTATTCCATTATAGACTATTTTAATACTTATAAAGAATTGTACGGTATGGCTAATTATGTGTTTGAGGGTCAAGTTAAGGGTCAGCCGTATTCACCTGCGAGCTGTCGGTCTATAATGAAGCGTGCTTTAAAGTCAGCAAGAATAGAGAAGAAAGTCAATATCCATAGTTTACGACATTCGTTTGCAACTCATTTACTTGAGGGTGGAACAGATATACGATTTATACAAAAGTTACTAGGACATAATAGTATAAAGACTACGACGATTTACACTCATGTAAGTCAAAATAGTGCAAAGCATATAGAAAGTCCATTGGATAGATTATCAAAAAACACAAAAAATGACCCTAAAAATCTAAAAAAGTGATGTATTTTTGAATATATATACTAGTTGTGGTGCATATATGAGCGACACTCGTGGAAATAAAAATTGGAATTTAAACAATGAGAATTGATT
>JASMTR010000138.1:0-8203 GCA_041694175.1 Bacteroidales bacterium | reverse complement strand
GGTAAATGTTCTGGCGGATTTCCACCATCTGAAGCCCCAGCATTGAACTCTTGTCCACGTAGGCCTTCACGAGAAACTGCGTTGGGATATGTTCTTCTGATGCCAGTAGCTTTAATAGGTTCGTGAGCATTGATAGCCACTTTATATTTTGCTGCGGTTTCAATAACTTTTCGGTAATGTTTAACCATCCAATGTCCGTGATGATATTCACCTTTGGGAATGATTTTGCCTACATAACCAGTTTTGACAGTATGCATTCCCATATCGTTCATAAGCTGAAAGGCTTGGTCTAATTGTTCTTCGTAAGTTCGAGGCGCGGCTGAAGTTTCGTGATGCATTATGAGTTCTACATCTTTACTTTTAGCATAACTTGACAGTTCTTTGATATCATAATCTGGATATGGTGTTACAAAATCAAAAACACCTTCGCGGTCTTGAAAACCAATCCAACGTTCCCAGCCTGTGTTCCAACCTTCAACCAAAACACCTTTGATGTTGTTTTCGGCAGCAAAATCGATATAACGTTTGGTGTTTTCAGTTGTTGCACCGTGCTTACCGTGAGCTTGGCCTGTATCAACCCATTGGCCATTTTCGTTCATAGTCATTCCGTAATCCCAGGAGGCTTTGTCAATGTGCATTTCCCACCAAATTCCTACGTATTTTTGAGGTGTAAACCAATCCACATCACCCAGTTTATTAGGCTCATTGAGATTAACAATTAAGCGAGAGTCAATTAAATTTTTAGCTTCATCAGCTATTTGAATGGTTCGCCATGGGGTTTGTATCGGTAAGTTTCTATAAACTTTATGGTTGGTTCTTTTGGAGCCAACGAGTTCGCTTGTCAATTTATAAGTTGTTGTGTCAACTTTTAAGGTCATACCAGCGTAGTCGGTTAAATTGGCTTCGTGAAAACTCAAATGCACGCCATCATCAGTTCGCATTGTTACAGGCGTGTTTACAGCATTTTCTGGAATATAGGTTTGTGCTAAATTGCCGTCTCCAGTATATGATTTAGCATTGATTTCAGAGACTTTTGTAGTGCTATAAAGATGTTCGTATATATCCCAATCACCTGGAATCCACCAAGCAGTATGATTGCCTGTGAGCTGAAACTCTGTGTTTTCGTCAACAATAATGAGGCTTTTTAAACCATCTTGTTGTGGAATTTCATAACGAAAAGCAACACCATCGTCATAAGCTCTAAAGTATAAATTCAGCAGTTGTTGAGAAGAGTTTTCTAACTCAATTTTGAGTTGGTTGTAATGGTTACTGACGAGGCGTTGTTCGCCCCAAGGCATTTCCCATTCTTCGTCAACACTAATCTTTTTAGTGTTTTTAATAGTAAAAGGCTCGGTAAACAACTTTTTATTTTTAAAATCAAAACCCAAATTAGATTTATCGATAATAATTTTATTGTTGTGATTCACCCAATATTGAGGTAGACCATCTTCTGATAAGTCGAAATAAATAGTATTAGATTTTTCTGGTGATTGGATTTGAATTGAAGTTTCACTTTCAGTGTTGTCACAGGACATCACAAATAAAACTAACAAAGTATAGAAAAAACTTTTGAAAATATGCATAATTCATTTTTTACTATGCAATATACTCAAATCTATTCCTATTAAAAAAAGATAATTAGGATACCTTAAACCCAAATTATTTAGGCATTTTTAATTTGATGGTCAAAAGTTTTAATCCAATTAAGAGGTTTTTCATATCTAAAAATCGAGTTGTTCTCTTTAGGGTCTATGACTAAAAGATAAATCCATTCATTGTCTAAAAGGCTTTTTAGATTTTTATTTTTTTCAAGAATGTTTTCAATTCTTTCTTTCGGTGAGTGAATGTAAACTGAAAGCCTTAAGGGTTGATGGTATAATTTATCATCTGTTTCTTTAACAGATTGAAGCGGTAAGCCTATTTTAAGGTCGCTACCATTACCCATAACTACTCCAAATTTACCGGTAATATTGTGGAATATTTTTGAGCCACCACCGTAATTTTCATTATCTACAGTTGAAAAATAGTAGTGGTTGTTGATCCACTGTGTTACAACCATCGGTCCTTGCATAATGCCTTCAAGAGCTGTACCTTCTTTGTCGAGCTGCCATTCGTAGGAATGTAAAAAGCAATTGCCTTTAAGGTTCATTGTCTTAGTCAATTCTCTTGAGCCAATAACGAATGCTTTGTTTTTGGCTAAACCCCATTCTGGCCTTGTTTCTGACCAATCATTGGTTTTTCTATGTGCTGCCAAAACACTTTTTTGTTGAACTGATAAACGGTCTTGTGTGGCTGTATTTTGTGCTAAAGCTAAGTTTGCTTTTAGCTTCTTTAACTTATCAGCATAGTTTTCAGGAATGTGAGAATCAAATAATATAATCTCATCCGTAGTCGTGTTGTGTTCGCCACCTATAAAGATAGTCTGGTCTGGAATATCAAAGCCTTCTAATTTAAGTTGTTGGCGAACTTCAGCTTCATTGGCTAATTTTGCTAACATTCTGGCGTTATGTCGACCTGGACTTGCAGCACAAGCACCACAATCTAAGCTTGAAGCAAAGGGGTTGTTTTTAGAATGACTACCGTGACCGACAAAGACGATAAGCTCAGCAAACGTGGTCCAGCCCAGAAGTAAAAACGCAGATTTGACAATGGCGACTTTTTCTTCTGTTTTTAATTGATTTTTTTCTGAATTAATAGAAGTTAAATGTGGGTCACATATTTTTTCGTGAGATTGATTTTCCTTCTTTTTAGAATTGTACAAACGTTCAGGAATTAGTGTTCTCGCCAGCATAGATATGCCATAAAACACACCAGAGCCTTCTACAAATCCGAAGGCTGATGGCAGCATATTTTTCATGCGTTTAAGAAAATAGTTTTTGAACTTTTGTTTGTCTTGTTTTAGTAAGTACTTATCTAAATTGCCACTCTCATTTGATTGACTGGTCTCTTTGACTTTGTAAGCAGAATTTAATATTGGTGGACAAGATTTTATGTGGATGCCATCATTCAAATTTTCATAATCCATTGCAATTCCAAAAAAACCTGCATAGCCAAAAGTTTCGTAGTTGGCTTTGTTTTCAATATGTCTGCGTATCAACTCTGACCTGGTGTCAATACAAAATACGAGTTGTGCTTCGGGTGTTGTTTTGCTTTTTTCAGAACTTTCAATACTTTGTTGAAGCTCTTTTGACAACTGATTTTGAAAACTACTTTCCCAAGCTTTTAGCCAAAGGTATTTTAGAGTATTAATTTTTTTGACATCTTCAGCTTTTTCAGCTTTAGGAAGTATTTCATTATCAATACTTAAAGCGATAGTTAACCTAACCGCTAAATAGTCAATCAATGTTAAATTAAATTTGTCTTGCCAAGCAGAATTTTCTTCAGTTCTGTATTTTACATAACCAGCCCAACCTGGCAGTGCAGCAATATGATAATTAAAAATATCTTGGTGTTCCTCTTCAGCGTAATCTTCTAAAATGTGCTGAATCGTTTTTGTAGAATCCTCTGGCAAGCTTTCAATTATATTTCTATTGATTTCTTTATCAAATTTAGCTAAGCTTTTCCAGGCTTTAAAAAAACCTTTTTCTTTATTTGGCATTTGCCATTCAGCAAGTCCTTCGTCAAGAAATGCCATCAGCCACTTGACAAAAACTCTGTCTAAGTCTTTCTGATAAAGTTTTTTAGATTTTAATGGATTTGTTTTTAAAAAATCTAAAGATTCTTGTGGGCTAAAATCAAATTTATGTTCTGTCAGTAAAGCTTTAATCGTTTCATTATTAATTTGACCTGTTTGCCAAGCTTCTTCTATAATATTGACTTCAGGATACAAGTTGCCCCCAACTAATTTTTCAGCTTGATTTAAGGCTTCTGTAAAGTGAAAATTTTCATAACCACTAAGCGGATTTGAAGTGACAAAAGCATAAAGTGGCCAAGTTTTACCAATGACTGTTGAAGCTTTTTCTATTCTATTTAAAATTTGTTGCTTGTCCATTGTTTTTATTTTTTAGAAGAAAAAACAGTTTTTTTATTAGGCTGAGAAAGGTTCAAGAGTTTAACATATAGCCAAGTTGAATTTTTGTAAATACCCAATTTCATAATAAAAAAGCCAACGAGGAAAATAATTCCAAATGTGATTTGTAAGCCATTTAAAGACTGCGGTACTTCAATCATTGGCATTTCTGACATTATGTGGGTCACAAGATTGTAGAATAATGCATAAACCGCAATTCCAACAATAAACAAAACTGCTGAAATGCCCAGCTTTTCAACATAAGTAAATAAAGATTGTTTGACTATGTTATAGGTGGCTTGACCAACAGTTATAGCTACAATTAAGGTGAGGAAAATACTGCTGTCTGCCATTGAAGTTTTACCTGTAAAAAATGAAAACAAAAATGCACCAGCAACACCAAAAATCAATACCACTAAGGCTTGTAAGGGTTTGATTTTAATTTTTGGTGATTCTTGTGGAACATTTCTTGAAATTTCTTCACCTGATGATAAAAATAAATAGGCTTTGTAAAATCCGTGCAAAATTAAATGTGCTATGGCGGCATTAAAGAAACCTAAACCACATTGCATAATCATAAAACCCATTTGGGCTATAGTAGAGCAAGCTAATTTTTGCTTTACATTAACTTGAAGAAGTTTATTGAATTGAGCTAAAATAGCTGTAAAACCGCCAATGATAAATATTAAAGTTAATGTATTTGTACTGATAAGTAACACTGAAAACAATGTCAAAAGAATTCCTGAAGCATTGACAAACCCGGCGTGCATCAGTGCCGAAGCTGGAGTTGGGGCAGTCATAGCAGATAACAACCAACGATGAAAAGGATAAATAGCTGATTGTATCAATGCAGCTGTTATAATAAATATTGAAGAAAGGATTAAATAATTTTTAGGAATGCTATCTAAGTTTTCTATAATACCATTTAAAGTATAAGTGTTGACTTGATAGGCTAATAAAATCACACCTATACTAAAAAGCAAACCACCAAACCAAAAATATTTTAAACTCAGCCAACCTGCCGCTTTGGCTTCTTGCCAGTCAGAATTGACTCCGATGAGTTGAGCCATAAAAAAACTCATCAAAAACCATGTTAGCAATAAGGGAATAATGTGGTTAGACATTACAAAAACCATTACTGAAAATGCAAAACCTAAACTCAATAAGGTAAACCTTCGATGATATTTGAAGCCTTTCAAATAATTCTTTGAATAAGAGCTCAAGACAGCGCTAAAAAAAAGAACAGTGATCCAAATAAGTAAAGTGAATCCATTTATTCTAAAGATATTTTCAAGTTGCCAAGTTGGTTTTTCTATTTGATAAAAAATTAAACAAGCTGAACTCAACATAAATAAAATCCATAAAAGACTTGAAGCTATTTTTGAAATAAAAGGAGCTTGGATATTCTCTGTAGAAATTGTTTTGCTCTCAAGTGAATTGTGAAGTGATTCTGATTGCATAAAATATTTTATTAAAAATTATATTTACAAGTATTTATTAATCAACAATACTGATCTTGAGTTCACCTTCTATTTTTATATTCTTACCACTATTTTTCATTTCTTTTATAAATGCTTTTGCTTCACTTTTTGCTACCTCTAGTTCATTTATTCTATCAATGATAGGTTGAGGGTCTGAACTATGATCTCTTTCCCAATTTTGAAGATTTTCAACTTTGTGAAAATTTATTTTTTTATCAATTAGCGAAGAAACCACATCTGAAGCTTGAATAGGAGTGAAGGTGCCATCAACGAGTTTTACCTTTTGCATTTCTTTTTTCATGATTAAGATTTTTATTTTTTCAAATATTAAATTTTTAAATAGATAATTAATATTTATATTTAATATGTATTACATAAAAATATTAAATACATAATATTTAGTTTGATGTTAAAAATCAAGAAAAAGGAAGTTTATTTTAAAAACAAATGATATCCTAAGAGTTGTAAAAGGAATTATATAAAAATCACTTATAATTTACTTTACAAATTAATGATAAACAAAATAGAGACTACACGTTATACTATTTTTATAATTACATTGTAACAAAATGAAATTTAAATCGTCGAGATATTGAAGTCAATCTTATGAAAGTTTCAGAATTTAATCATTTAATACTACCCATTCAACAAAAAATATTTAGGTTGTCTAAGCGGTTATTGATATCTTCTGATGCGGCAGAGGACGCCACTCAAGAAGTGATGATTAAATTGTGGAACCAAAAAAAGGGACTTAATAAAATAAATAATGTTGAAGCTTTTGCGATGACCATTACAAAAAATCATTGTTTAGACCAGTTAAAACTTAAAGTCAATAATAACTTAAGACTAGTGCATACTAACTATGAAAATCATGCACCTAATCCACAAGAACAATTAGAGGCTAAACAAGACTGCAGTAGAGTAGAGGCTATGATGAAAACTTTACCTGAAACTCAACGAATGATCTTGCATTTACGTCAAATTGAAGGATACGATTATGATAAAATATGCGAAATTATGGACATGAAACCTACAGCTGTGAGAGTAACATTATCTAGAGCTAGGAAAAGTTTAGTAGAAAAATTATCAAAACAAAACGATTATGAACAGAGAAGACAAAATTGAAAAGCTTTTAGAAAAATATTTAGAAGGAAAAACTCAGCTTAAAGAGGAACAAATTCTATTTGAATATTTCAAAAGCAATAACGTCAAAACAGAGTGGCAAGTCTATCAAGAAATGTTTAGTTATTTTGAAATTAGTAAAAATGAAGAAACTCAACAAGACTTCAAACCTAAAGCTAAAGTGGCTTTGAAGTCTTTTTATAAATATGTCGCAATTTTATTGGTATGTCTGGCTGGAGCTTGGTTTTATAACTATCAATTTAATACCAAAGATCTCGGAACTTACGACGACCCCGAACTGGCTTTAGAAGAAACCAAAAAAGTGTTTGAACTTATTGGCAGTCACATCAATTCTAAAACCAGTGAAATTCAAAATCTTTCAACCTTAGAAGAAACCAAAACAAAATATATAGATAATCTTAAACCTTAATTTAGAAAAAACAAAAACTATGAAAACTATATTTATAACTCTATCAGTGGTTTTAATCACAACTTTTGCCCAAGCACAAGGCTTTGATAAATACGAAAACAATCCCAGTGTAAGCTCTGTGATTATCAACAAAAATATGTTTAAGTTAATGAGCAAGCTCGATTTAGATAGTGATGATAAGGAAATTCGAGAATATGTAAGGCTAATCAACAACCTTGAAGACATTAAAATTTTAAAGACTAATGATTCAAAAATGAGCGAACAACTCAATGCTGATGCTAAATCATACATTAAAGACAATAACCTTGAAGAATTGATGCGTGCCAATGAAGACGGTAAAAAAGTATCATTTCATTTTAAGCCCGGTAAAACTGACGATGAAATTCAGCAACTTTTTATGCATGTTGATGGAATTAATGATAGTAAAGAAAGCGTCGTGATTATCGTAACAGGATTGATAGACTTAAGACAAATATCAAAATTAGCCAAAGACTTTGGAGTTCCTGGCGCGGATTCACTTAATAAAAATTAAATACTCAATTATGAAAACTTTAATCACAATTTGTGTTAGTCTTTTGGTACTAAACTCTTGTCAAACTAACTCTCTACAAACCTATATGGTTGACCATAAAGACGATGAAAACTTTATCAGTTTAGACTTTTCGCTCAAAACTTTTATAGACAATTTTGAAGAATTGTCTGAAGACCAACAATCACTTTTTGAAGATGTCAAAAAAGTTAATCTTTTGGCCTTTAAAAAAGATAACACTAGAGAAGAATACTATAATGAAAAACGAACATTACTCACTGAAATTTTATCAGAAGAGTTTAATGATAGCCAATTAATGTCTGTAAACGACAAAGGTCGTCAAATGCAGATGTATGCAGACGATTTAGAAAACAAAGTCATAGAGATAGTGATTTATGGCAATGATACTGACAAAGGATTTATCGTTTTAAGATTACTTGGCGATGATTTAAATCCAGCTAACTTCTATAAAATGATGAAACTTTCAGACGAAATGAACTTTGACGATTTAGCCCAAATGATAGATATGTAAAATACCTAGATAATTCTTTCGTTTTTATTTTGTAGAAATAGAAAGCTTATTATCTTTGCACTCGCTATTTTGGAGAAATGGCAGAGTGGTCGAATGCGGC
>JASMTR010000137.1:0-8165 GCA_041694175.1 Bacteroidales bacterium | reverse complement strand
CGCATACAAGATTTTTTATTTTGGATTTGGCAAATTTCATCATTAAAATTCAATTCGTCATTATCCGCATTTTTATTTCAATCGACAGTTTTATCATTCATTTTAAAAACAAGGATTTCAATTTGATATTAAAAAAAAATCGCTGAAAATAGGCGAGGAGTCATCATAAAAATCAATCGTAATTTTTAATCAATTCTCATTGTTTAAATTCCAATTTTTATTTCCACGAGTGTCGCTCATATATGCACCACAACGGTCTCGGCTATGCGTAGTGCGGGATTTCAAGGCACTTCACATTCCGTTTAGCTGTTAGTTTATTTAATGTAATTAATTTTATATCAGCACTTTCGCCCGCATTACGTATAGCCAATGTTGGGCAATCGTACTTTTTTTTCGTACATCTGTCAGCGTTGGCAAAAACATACTCTTTTACAATTTTTGGTTGCACCGTTGGCTGGTGTGAATTGCAAATGTGTATGGCTTTTAGCGTTGGCTTTTCGTTCTATTCATAAACATACTTACAATTAGTCCAATCCCAACAATAACATCTACAATATTCCACATTTCCCTTCCAAGTGCTATTTTAAAAAACGGTTGAAAAAGTAGAGCAAGTCCACCATAAATAATCATTTCCGAATTCTTATTGTCTTCATATGCTTTATATGCCAAAATTCCAAAACCGATCAATGCTACAAATCGGACAAACTGGTAAAATCCATAAGGCATATCCAACAAGCACAAAAACAATAAAATTGAAAGAATAATTTTAATTATTGTGGTGTTATTTTTCATTCTATTTTCGAATACTAGTTAATTATCGTTATTAATAAATTTATCAATACGTGTTTTAGTATATTCTGGCAAGTCAGTATTGTATAATTCAAATCTGTTCACGTTCATTTCATTAAACCATTTTGTTAAATATGCTTTAATTATATCTTCATCATCTTTGTTTTGGGGTGAAGGACTAATTTCTAAAACTAAAATATCTAAATTTTCTAAGTCATCTCTTGTGGAAATATAACCATAGTCGTCTTTTTCAAATTTTTCACGCCAATTATTTGAACGAAATCCGTTTGCTTTTACATTTCTTGGTAAAAGTGACATACTTCTATTAGCTTCACTGTCCTTTGAGTCTTCGTGAAATAAATAGCCATCAGTTAGAATAACTAAAATGTTACGATACTCTTTGTTTTCTGCAATTGCATAATCAAAAACATCATTTTTGAAGAAACGCCAAATATCACTACCTGGATAATTTTTGGTTTCGATTGTCTTAGAGTAAATACGTTCAAGATTCTTTCTAAAGCTAGATGAAACATTATCAAAAATTTGTTTTTTTTCTTTAGTATTATTTGTGTTTGAAAGGTCAACTGAAAGTTCTGACGCTATTTGGTTTATTTCTTCATCTTTGGGCCTTGGGCTAAAAATCACTTTCATTTTACCATTAGCCATAAAAGCTCCCTTTTTCTCCATATCTTTTTTGAAAATCTCTGTAAAGTAATTTACAATCTCAATATCTCTTTCAAAATGTTCAGGTTTATTTGGGTATTTTGTTGGTTCAATTCTATCTGACAAATCTAATAATATTGTAATATTTAGTTGTTTGTTACTTTTTACATTTGCAACTTTTTCGTTAGTATTTATATTATTGTCTTTGGCTACTTTCTTTTTATTATCTGCACAACTTCCAAAAAAAAGTGAGAATACGAATAGGTAGATTATTTTTTTCATATGTTGGTTATATTATTTGTTTCTAAAGTTTTTATGTTAACTCTGATAAATTCATTGGCTTTGGAATTAGCTTTATCTATTTCTTCTCGATTCTTTTTGTTCGCTGTCATCCAATGTGTCCAACCGCCTAAAAACTCGTGAAGTATTTTATCAAACTCAGCGGTATCTATAATGACTCCATCAATTTTTCCTTTTAGCTTCTTACACTTAACTTTTAACTCATTAATCTCGGTTTTTAAAGTGTTCTTTTCTTCATCAAGTTTTTTGAGTTGTTCTTTATATAGTTTTATTTCAGATTTTTTTGCCTTAATTGCCTGTTTTACTACATTTATTTTGTCGTAACTGTCTATTGTAAAATCAAATACAAATCCCCAAATAAGATAGACAACAAATCCTGCAAAAATTATCAGCCAAAAGTTTACGGATTGAAATGCTAACTCAAAAGAATAAGGTACAAAATCCTGAAAGCTATTTTCTGCTTTAATGTTGTATATTTTTTCTGTGATTTCATATGCGAGAATGGCATCAAAAACAAATGTGATTAAAATAAGCATCCCTATTTTTAAAAATTTCCCAAAGCCTTTTTGCTCTTGAAATTTATGAATCAAAAACCCTAATCCTATAAATACAAAAGGCATTGAAATAATTAAGATTAATTCGGTTACTCCATCTTGATATGCCCCGGTAATAGCTTGGGGGTCGAAAATTGAGTTTGCAACACCAATTTCGCTTAAACTGAATTCTTTGAAAAAGGCAGAAAAAGATGCAGAACTATAAAAAATGAAAAGATAAATACTTAATGCTATCAAAATAAGAACCCCTATAAAAAAACTAACCCTGCTCATTTTGTCGGGCATAATGTCCTCTGGGTTTTGTCTTATTGCGATAATATCCTTTTCTAAATCTTGAATTTTATTTTTTAAAGTGGGTGTTTTTTCATTGATAATTTCATTACGTTCTTCTTGTTTTTGTTCGATTTCTTCTACGTAAGCATCTCTTTCACTTATTAAAGGTTCTTTTAATTTTCTTTGCTTTGCAGCATCTTTTCGAACCATACGTTTATGGTCTTCTCGAATTCTTGCTAAACATTGAAGCAGTCCCATATGAGAGCCATTTAAATGTCCCCCTTTTTTAAATCCCCAATCTTCATAATTTTCTGTTATTGGTTTTTCTATATGGAAACTTTCGTCAACTTCGGAAGTTGTTTCCTGCTTATTATTCAAATTCTCTTTAAATAAGGATTTTAATTTAGTTAGTGCCATAATTAGTTAGTTAGTTAGTTAGGTTTTCTATTTCAATATCTAATTGGCTTGTTGAGATTCCTTTTTTCGCCAATTCCAAGAGCCACTCGAAAAGTTCTACACTTTCTTGTTTTTCAAAACCAAATTTGTTGCAGAATTTTAGAAAGGAATCCTTTTCGTCTTTTTCCACTTTATTATCAGCCCAAATTACTCTTGTAAAATCATACAAAAGCTTGATTTTGTCAATAAAAACTGATGGATACTGAATTTCTACGGAAGTTGGGTTGATTATAATTTCTTCGAAATCATTTTGAGATATCCCTTTTTCTTTGCCAATTTGTAAAATTATTTCTAATTCCTTTTCATCAAAATTGTTGTCGCTTAATGCAAGCATATAGAGATTTAGAAAATGTCCTTTGAGCTTATTGTCTATCATATTTTGTTGGTTTTGTGTTCAATATCTAAATTTTATTTCATCTTGCCTTACGTTTTCAGCATTTTGTTCAATTTTTTGTCAGCGTGTTGGCGAAAAACAGCTCTTTTGATTTTTTCAGCGTTGGCTTTTGTGTTGGCAAAAACCAAATGTGCTGTTTGTGAAGTGGCCTTTTTGTATGTTGCCCAACGTTTTAGGCTATGAATAGTGCGGTGTTTTTACACTATACACCATTTTGTTGTGTAATTAATTTTTTAAGTTGACGTTTGTATGGCAGCGCAACTTATTCACCGCATTATTTATAGCTTTTGTTGTGGTGTCGTTTTTTCTCCCACAGTTTTATTTTAGCCCGCATTGTGTTTTTATTTATCTTCGTTTTTTATAAAATACTTTGTTATGAAAAATTATGAAATTATTACTAACTCTAATTTATTAGCTTTAAGGGATCAAGTAGATTCTTTAATTTTTACCTTGGATAAACAAGATAAGGATAAATACGAAAAAAGACTAGTTGATTCGTTAGCTAATATTTACGAAACCTTTCAAAGTAATGTTGCTGAAAAGGATTTAAAAGCAATTAAAACACTTACGGAAGCTATGATTTTCCGTAATTAACTCCTATTAAAAGTCCACCATCTCTTTTGGCTATTTTTAAAATCTCTTGAAATTCAGCCTCTTTTTCCTTTTCTGTTTGTTGGTGCTGTCTAACAATTAAAATCTGCTCATTCTCTTTTAAACATACCTGTTCAATTCTGTCGCAATTGTTTTCTGTCTTGTTCATCTCTCCTCAAATTTGCCACAACGGTTTGGCTATGAGTAGTTGCGTGTGTTGGCACTTAATTTTGCAAGTACACACCAAGCTGAAAATCCGCGAGGATTTTCAGAAGTAGGCGAGAACAAGCAATTACTTATAGCCATTGTTGTGTGCAGTTATTTTTTCCTTTTAAATGTTTGTATTACACTCTTAATATCTGAAATTGCTTTTTCACTTCCTGTTACATAAGTTCCAATAAAAAGGTAATATCCTCCGTTTTCGTCAAATAAAATGACTTGATACATTTCTTCATTTTCCTTGTCGTTGTTTTTAGCAAAAAGTTCAAATCCTTTTAGATTGTCAATTTCTATTTCATTAATTCCTTTGCTTGGAATTACAGAATAATCGTCTGGATATTTCTTTAATCTTGAAATACAAAACAATTTTTCGTTTTTAATCTCAACGTTTGCGAATGATTTGTCAGTCAATAATGTTGCTTTATCTTCACTTTCTGTTGGTGTTTTCAAATCTCGGTTTAACAGTATTCCATTTCCCATTACAGCCTTGAACTTTAGAGAGCCAACATTTTCATTTAGTGAGTAATTAAGAGCATCTCTTGGATTACTTTCGGTTTTTGAATCTACGAATGTCGTTAAAATACTTTCCTTTATTTTTTTTCCTAATTGTAGAGAATCTTTTAGATAAACACCGTTTATTAAAGTGCTCGATTTCTCATTACCATAAATGATAATTTGTTTTGAAAAAACCATTCCGTTTGCAGATTGGTCTAATTCTAAAAGTAATCCATCAAATTCCGCTACTTTAATTTCCTTTTTTGTTTTTAATTCCATTCCTTGCTTTTGCATCATTTCTGAATTAAATCCTTTAGAAACTTCTGAATAAGGTCCAGGAATTTCCATTGCCATAATCATTGAAGTTTGGTCATTAGGATTTTGAAACCCTTTGAAGTTGTTTGAAGATTCAAATGATGTTGGCGGAACCATAAAAATGTTCGTTCCTTTAATTTGAATATGGTTTTCAGATTTTTCTTTAGGTAATTCTTGTCCAAATCCAGCTAGTGAAATTGAAAGTAATAAAGTCGTAATTCTAATTCTTTTTATCATTGATTATCGTTTGTTTTAATTGCACACAACGGTGAGTATATGCAAAGTAGGCGATTTCGGGCTTCAAACCTATCAAACCGTTGAGAAGTTGAAGCGGGCTACAACCCTTGAATTTACTACTATTTCGCCTATTTTGTATATACATTGTTACCAGCAGTTTTTATTCCACTTTCTCAAATGCGTTCACATTTCCCAAAGACATATATTTAATTTTTCCACTTTCAGTTTGTGAAAATCCCATAATCCTTTTTCCGTCGTAACTTTTGAACAATAATGGTTCTACTTGATAAAATTTTCTGCCAAAACCCGAAAGCGTATTGTCATCATTTTTGGTAAGTTCATAAGTTGGTTGTTGGTCACTATCTGGACAAGTATAGCAGTTGGACATCCACTTATAATTGCCTACAAATTTTGAAATATCATTATTCATTCTTTTATGATTGGGATTGATTACTGTTTTAGTACCAAAATGCTCTAAAACTTGTGATACAACTTTATCTCTTAAATTCGTATTCTCGTGATGATGAATGACAAAAATTCCCAAATTAATTTCAGGCACAAATGTTATGAATGAGCTATATCCCAACATATCTCCGCCGTGATTATATGCTTTTAGCCCAAATTGATTTTTCTCGTAAAAACCATACGCAAAACCGTAAACTTCTGGATTTACTGAGAGTTGTTGTGTTTGCATCGATAAAGCTGTTTCTGTATTCAAAATTTTAACATTGCTTAATTCGCCAAGATTAAGGTGCATTTGCAAATACTTTCCCATATCGGCGGTAGTGCTATTAATTGAAGAAGCAGGAAAAGTATGATACCATTCCCAAGGTTGTGGAACATTGATTCCGCTTTGATATTCATAGCCTATTGATAAATTATTTTCTTGGTTTTTTGGTAATTCTATACTTGTCATTGACATTCCAAGAGGTTGCCAAATGTTCTTTTTCATATATTCTTCAAGAGATAGTTCACTAATATCTTCTACTAACAATCCTGCAAGTGCAATTCCGAAAGTAGAATAAGCAGAAACAATTCCGGGTTTCCTTAATCGTTTCAATTTACCATCGAGAAAAGTTTCCAATGGTATTTGTTGGTCTTTTTCATAAACAACTCTGCCTCTTAATTCATCAAATCCTGCACTATGCGTCATTAGGTTTGAAGCTGTAATAGGTTCGCTATATGTGGCTGGAACTTTTACTGATTTCAAATACTGGTTGACGTCTTTATGTATGTCAATCAAGTTTCTGTCTTTGAGTTGAAGAAGTGCTGTTATGGTAAAGGTTTTGGTTATTGAACCAATTCTGAAGATTGTAGAATCAGGATTAACAGGTTTGGCATTTTTGCCTAAAGTTGTATATCCAAAGCCTTTTTTAAGCAAAGTTTTTCCATCTTTTACGATGATAAATGAAGCACCAGGAATATGCTCGGATTCCATTGTCTTTGTAATTAAAGAATCGAGTTTGCTCTCTAAATCTCCAATCATATATTCTTTTTTTTGTGAGAATGAAATAGCAGTTATGAGTACAAATATTATTGAAAGATAAATTTTCATTTTTTTTGGGTTTAATGTAAGCAAAGATGAAGATTTAAAATTCGTTTCTATTGTAAAATATAGCACTAAACAGAGAAGAAAGCATTTTGGAATTCCAACGGATTAACTCCAATGAATCGCTTAAAGTTTTTATAAAAATGAGAGTTGTCGTAAAACCCACAGTCGATAGCAACATCAAATATTGGATTTCCATTTTTCAACATCTCTTTGCTTTGCTCAATTTTTTTTAGAAGGATAAAGTTGTTAGGTGTTAATCCTGTTTCTTGCTTGAACAATCGTATGAATTTGTATTTGCTTATTCCAAATTGCGAAGCTGTTTTGCTTAATGAGAAAGTATCAAAAGATGTATTATTGACAAAACTTTGAAAGAGTTGATTTGTTTTGTGGCTAATTTCTTGGTTAGATGAATATTTTGAAATTAACGAGTTTAATGCTGATTTTAGTCTCTTTTCAAACTGAATATCTTTTTGGTTGAAATTAAGTGATAAAAAATAAAGTTCGCTAAAAATGTTTTGGTCATAGATGATGTTGTCTTTAAAAAATACATCTTGACCGTTATTGAGTTTTTTAATTACGTCTGGCGAAACATAGAATGTGAAAAATGAATTTCCAATATAATTGTCGCAAGGTGTAGCGTGAACTTCTTTGGCATTAGTAATGCAAATTGTTCCAACTGGTGCTTTTAAAAATCTATCGGTAAGTTTGGTATTAAAGGTGTTTTTTAAAATTAACGAAATGTTGAATGTGTCGTGAGCGTGAAAAGGGAAATCAAATGTACAAGATTTGGCATTTAACAATTCCAATCCGTCAAGAATAGGAATTTGATAATATTCATTTATATCCGTTTTGTTTTTCAATTTTTCTATTTGACGTGATGTTGATTCAAATTGCTGGTAACGGTCTGGCTATGAGTAGTGCGGAAAAAGAAAGCTAAAAACTTTCAAATAAGCCTAAACTCAAGCGAGCTATTTTCTATTTTTAATTTTCATTTTATAAATATATAAATTGCTCGCGAAAAAACACGCCTAAATCTTTGAATTCAGCCAAAACTACCGCATTACTCATAGCTATTGTTGCTGCTCGTTTTCAATTTCACGTGTCCGTTTTTCAATCCACTTTTTAATTTATTCGTTTTATCGTTTAAGCCTTAAATTTTGCTGAAACTCAAAGTCTTCTTTTTTTTCTTTTTTTCGTCGTTTTCAATTCCATTTTCTCGTTTGAGCAACAAAGGTTGAAGTTTACATTTTTTATCGATTGGTTCAATTCCACGTGTCAGTTTCAGTTTGATTTATCAATTTTCATTCGTTTAAGCCAATCACTTCAA
>JASMTR010000136.1:0-17251 GCA_041694175.1 Bacteroidales bacterium | reverse complement strand
AGTAGCAGGGTTTGGAGACTCCGCATAGCCTTGCTCATATAAGCCACCTGTAATGTCAGATATTACAAATTCGTTAGGATTTGCAGTCAAGGTAACAGTAACTTGATCTGTTAGCGGTATGTTAGAATTTACTGGATCACAGTTCCCACTTCCATCTCCAGCACATACAGTTGATGATACATCATAACTAGAATTTAAGAATGGGTTTTGAGCATTCAAGCCATAAGAGGCTAAAATCATAAAACATAAAAGTGTAATTTTCTTCATAATTTTCTTAATTTAAGATTAATAGTTTGTAAATATAAAAAAAATCAAACTGTAGTGATAAATAATGTTTTAATTTTAGCGTTTTAAAAATTTATAGTTGAAAGTTGTAGCACAAATAAAATCGCCCATCAGCCACGAAATGGAGTTGTTTGAGAAGAAATTTTCACTTTTCATGTCGTCAAGAGTAGCATTGCTGAATAAAATCACCCACTTCATTGTCAATCGCAAAGGCAAGCAAATGCGACCGATGTTCGTGTTCTTGGTCGCCAAAATGGTGTCTGACGGCGAAGTTAACGATCGGGTGTATCGTGGAGCATCTGTTATTGAACTTATTCATACTGCCACATTAGTGCATGATGATGTGGTAGATGATTCTAATCGACGACGTGGATTTTTTTCCCTCAATGCGCTTTGGAAAAACAAAATTGCCGTCTTAGTTGGCGATTATCTCTTATCTAAAGGCTTGTTATTGTCTATAGATAATGATGATTTTGATTTGCTTAAAATTATATCTGTTGCTGTAAGAGAAATGAGCGAAGGCGAACTCCTCCAAATCGAAAAAGCCCGAAAACTCGATATCACTGAAGATATTTATTACGACATTATTCGTCAAAAAACAGCGACGCTAATTGCCGCTTGCTGTAGTCTTGGTGCAGCCGCTGTGAAACCCGATTCTGAACATGTCGAAAATATGAGAAAATTTGGTGAACTCATTGGTATGGCTTTTCAAATTAAAGATGATTTGTTTGATTATGGCGAACGAAAAATCGGCAAACCTACAGGTATCGATATCAAAGAACAAAAAATGACTTTGCCTTTAATTTACGTTTTAAATAATGCCAACTCTAAAGATAAAAAGTGGTTAATCAATTCAGTGAAAAACCATAACAAAGATAAAAGACGCGTGAATGAAGTGATTGATTTTGTAAAATCTCAAGGTGGTCTAGAATATGCCCAAAAACAAATGAAAGATTACCAAAAACAAGCCTTAGAAATTTTAGAGATATATCCAGAGTCTGATTTTAAGTCTTCCTTAGTTGATATGGTTGATTATGTTATTGAAAGAGAAAAGTAAGAGTTTTTTAATTATAATACAAATATAGCATCAGTCTTTTATTCACGTTAAAACTCTGAGCATTTTTACTACGAAAACCTATATTTGCAAAAAAATAATTTATGAGTAAGTTGCTTTGTGTCGGAACTGTAGCTTTTGACAAAATAGAAACCCCCTTCAGTAAAACAGATAAAATTCTTGGTGGTGCAGCGACCTACATAGCTTTATCAGCCTCGAACTTTAAAGGAATTGATATTGGTATTGTTTCTGTGATAGGAGAAGATTTTCCACAAGATTATATTGATATTTTTAAGCAAAGAAATATTAATATAGAAGGATTAAAAATTGTAGAAGGTGGTAAAACCTTTTTTTGGAGTGGTGAATATCACAATGATATGAATACCCGTGATACTTTAGATACTCAACTTAATGTGCTTGAAAACTTTAATCCTGTAGTACCTGATTTTTATCTCAATGCAGAAATTGTAATGTTAGGTAATTTACATCCTGCAGTGCAGATGAGTGTGATTGAGCAAGTCAAAAACCCAAAACTTATTGTCTTAGATACAATGAATTTTTGGATGGACTCAGAATTGGAGTTATTGATGAAAGTCATTTCAAAAGTAGATGTTATTACAATAAATGATGAAGAAGCTCGACAGCTTTCAGGTGAATATTCGCTAGTAAAAGCTGCGCGTAAGATAAGAGATATGGGGCCAGATTATGTGGTTATTAAAAAAGGGGAACACGGCGCTTTATTGTTTTATAACGATGAAATGTTTTTTGCTCCAGCTTTACCTCTTGAAGAAGTGTTTGACCCAACGGGCGCAGGCGATACCTTTGCTGGTGGGTTTGCAGGTTATTTAACTCAAAGTAAAGATATTTCATTTAAAAATATGAAGAGAGCCATAATTTACGGCTCCAATTTAGCCTCCTTTTGTGTTGAAAAATTTGGTACTGAAAAAATGCTTCAGTTGACTGAAGATGAATTGAAACAAAGATTATCTAACTTTGAATCTTTAACTCAATTTGAAATCAATTTAACTTAAAAAGAGTTTAGAGTTGCTAAAATCATTTAGAAGAATATGAGTGAATTGATAAAACACGAATGTGGTATTGCGCAAATTCGCTTGCTCAAGCCTTTGTCTTATTATAAAGAAAAATACGGCACACCATTTTATGGTATAAATAAGCTCTACTTAATGCTTGAAAAACAGCACAATCGTGGCCAAGATGGTGCAGGTTTTGCCAGTGTTAAATTAGATATGAAGCCTGGTTATAGATACATCAGTCGGTACCGCTCTAATGCGGCTCAGCCCATACAAGATGTCTTTGAAACTATAAATAACAGAATTAATTCTGAAATCAAACTGCAACCAGAGTTGCTCAATGATATACCCAAGCTAAAACAAGAAGTTCCTTATGTTGGTGAATTGATGCTTGGTCACGTTAGATATGGAACTTATGGAAAAAATAACATAGAAAGTGTTCATCCTTTTTTAAGACAAAATAACTGGATGCATAGAAATTTAATTCTGGCAGGAAACTTTAATATGACCAATGTTACCGAGTTGTTTGACAATTTGGTTAAACTCGGTCAGCATCCCAAAGAAAAAGCTGATACCATTACTGTGATGGAAAAAATTGGCCATTTCTTAGATTCAGAAGTCAGAAAACTCTATAAAAAACTCAAAGCTGAAGGATACAACAAACAAGAAGCCTCACCACATATTGTTGATAAAATTAAAATTTCTAAAATTCTAAAAAAGTCTTCAAAAGATTGGGATGGTGGCTATGTTATGGCTGGACTATTAGGTCATGGCGATGCTTTTGTATTGAGAGACCCAAGTGGCATCAGGCCGGCCTATTATTATCATGATGATGAGGTTGTTGTTGTAGCTTCTGAGCGCCCTGTGATTCAAACTGCATTTAATGTGCCATTTGAAAAAGTTGTTGAACTTGAGCCGGGTAAAGCTTTAATTACGAAACGAAATGGCCGAGTGGTCAAGAAACAAATCATTGAACCTTTGGAAAAAAAATCTTGTTCTTTTGAGCGCATTTATTTTTCAAGAGGTAGCGATGCTGAAATTTATAAAGAAAGAAAAAAATTAGGTCGTTTATTGATGCCAGAAGTGCTTGAGGCCATCAATTTTGATACAGAAAACTCAGTGTTTTCCTATATTCCAAACACCGCAGAAACTTCTTTTTACGGTATGGTTGAAGCTGCTCAAGATGAGCTCAACCGCCAAAAAAACCAAAAAATTCTTCAAGAAAAAGAGCAGCTGACCGACGAACGCTTACAAGAGATTTTATCTCAAAAATTGCGCACCGAAAAAATAGCAATTAAAGACGCTAAACTGCGAACCTTTATCACCGAAGACTCTAGCCGAGACGATTTAGTGGCTCACGTTTACGATGTAACCTACGGCATAGTTAAGCCTGAAGATAATTTGGTGGTGATAGATGACAGTATTGTAAGAGGCACAACCCTTAAAATGAGTATCATAAAAATGTTGGATCGCCTTGGCCCAAAACAAATTGTGATTGTATCTTCAGCACCACAAATTAGATACCCTGATTGTTACGGTATTGATATGGCAAGGTTAGAAGATTTTGTCGCTTTTAGAGCAGCATTGGCACTTCATAAAGATAAAGGTACTTATGATGAAACCGTCAAAAAAGTTTACAAAAAATGCAAATCACAAGATGAATTGAGCAAAACTGCTGTTGACAATTATGTGAAAGCCATTTATACTCCTTTTTCAGATGAACAAATTTCTGATAAAATTGCAGAGTTACTAAGTGATGATACCACAAAGGCTAAAGTAAAAGTGATTTACCAAAGCGTGGATAATTTACATCAAGCTTGCCCGGAACATAAAGGAGACTGGTATTTTACAGGCAATTATCCAACCGTTGGAGGTAGTAAGATTGTCAATAAAGCCTTTATCAATTTTGTAGAAGGCAATAAAAAACGCGCCTATTAAACGCAACCTTTTATCAAGTATTTCATCTGTTTTAATGATACTAATTTGCATATATTTGGCGTTATTCTAAACTAAACTTTCAATTATGAGTGAACAATCATCTAACCAAAAGCCTAATGATGATGAGATAGATTTGGGTGTTGTTTTTGGTGAAATTAAACGTCTATTTATTTCTTTTCTAAAAGCTTTCTTTAGCATTTTCATATTTATTTACAAGCATAAATTTGTACTTATAGTTTTATTAGTTTCTGGAATAATTGCCGGCTATTTTTGGGATAAAGTTTCTAAACCTGATTATAAATCTAACTTGACATTAGTTACAAACTACAGCAGCACTGATTATCTATATAGCAAAATAGAAGCCTTAGAATCTAAAATAAAACAAGAAGACTCAATATATCTTCAACAAGTTTTTGGTCAACATTACGATCTTGTTAAAAATGTAAAAGTCGAACCTATACTAGATATTTATAAGTTTATAGCTCAGTCAGAAATTAATAAAGAGATTTTTGAGCTTTTACTTGATGAGCAAGATAACGTAGATGAATTTTTGGAAAGTCCAATTAACAGCTATAACTATCCTTATCACAAAGTAAATTTTATTATTAAAGGGCAAAATCATCATGAATTGATATCCAATCAATTCATTTCCTATATAAATGACAACAAATATTTTAATGACATAAAAGAAATTTTAGTAGAGAATTATGAACAACAACTTATTCAAAATAAGGAAGTTATAAAACAAATTGATAATATTATAGAATCTGTTAATCAAGACCAAAATACTTTAATAGAAAACCTTAAAGTTTCTGTAGGAGAAGATGAAATGATAAATGATTTACTCCAAAAAAAGAAAGATCTACTAATAAATAATGGACAACTAAAAACTCAAATACAAAATCAACAAAATATTATAAAAACAGTAGACTCAAACTACGCTTTAGAGGACAAAGAAAAAATCACTAAAAAAGATAAAAAATATCTATTGCCACTGTTATTAGTTGGACTTTATATGCTTATCTATTTAACTAAATATTTATTATCAAAAGCCAAAAGATTTTATGCTTCATAAGCCTTTTTAAAACCTTAAAGAAAACCAATAATGAATTTAAAAGACAAATCAATCTTAATCACTGGTGGCACAGGATCTTTAGGAAAAGCACTTACAAGATACATTCTTGATAATTATAAAGACGTAAAGAAACTTATTATATTTTCAAGAGATGAGCAAAAACAATTCTTAATGGCTCAAGAATTTCCCGCTGACCAATTTCCTCAAATGCGTTTTTTAATTGGCGATGTAAGAGACAAAGAACGTTTAAAAAGAGCGTTTAAAGACGTAGACTATATCATTCATGCTGCAGCTATGAAGCATGTGCATTTAGCAGAATATAATCCCGACGAGTGCATAAAAACAAATATTGGCGGTGCGGAAAATGTAATTTACGCAGCTTTAGAAACCAATGTAGAAAGAATCGTAGCACTTTCTACAGATAAAGCTTGTGCGCCAATAAATCTTTATGGCGCAACAAAACTAACTTCAGATAAACTCTTTGTTGCCGCCAATAATATCACGGGTTGGAATCCTATAAAATTTTCAGTGGTGAGATATGGAAATGTAATGGGAAGCAATGGCTCAGTTATTCCTTTTTTTCTAAAGAAAAAAGAGGAAGGTGTTTTGCCAATAACAGACCCAAATATGACGAGATTTAATATTTCTATCATAGATGGTGTTAAAATGGTTATGCATGCTTTAGAAAATGCTTGGGGTGGTGAAATATTTATTCCCAAAATACCATCCTACAAAATTATGGATGTCGCTAAAGCCGTTGGACCTGATTGCGATTATCCTATTGTAGGCATTAGGCCAGGAGAAAAAGTTCACGAAGAAATGATTACAGCTTCAGATTCATATTTTACTTATGATTTAGGCAAATATTACGTTATACTTCCTCCAAAATCAAAATGGAATATAGAAGAGTTTATAAAAACCTTTAAAGCAAAAAAAGTGCCTGAAGGTTTTAATTATAATTCTAATGAAAACACAAAATGGGAAACTATTGAGAGTTTGAGAAAACTAATTAAGTCTAACAATATAGAGGCTTCATAAAAATAAATTTTGAAAAATATTTTTCACATTGAATAATTCTAAAAACAAACCAATTCCATACGGTCGCCAAAACATAACTGATGATGATATCCGCGCAGTAGTTGAAGTTTTAAAGTCAGTTTATTTAACACAAGGACCAAAAATTCAGGAGTTTGAAAAGGCTTTTGCTGATTATGTGGGCTCTCGGTACGCTGTAGCGGTTTCAAATGGAACAGCAGCATTGCACTTAAACGCTATAGCACTTGGAGTAAAGCCTGGAGATAAAGTCATTACCACTCCAATTACATTTGTTGCATCAGCCAATTGTGTGAGATATTGTGGAGGAGAGTTAATTTTTGCGGACATAGACCCTAAAACTTATTTGCTTGATATAAATGCAGTTAGAAAAATACTTCAAGCCGATACTAATAAAGAAATAAAAGGCATTATACCTGTAGATTTTGCTGGACGAGCTGTAGATTTAGAAGCTTTTAGGCAATTGGCTGATGAATTTGATTGCTGGATAATTGAAGATTCTTGTCATTCGCCTGGTGGATATTTTATTGATAGTCAAGGTGAAAAGCAACACTGTGGAAACGGTAAGTTTGCAGATTTAGCTATTTTTTCATTTCATCCAGTTAAACACATTGCAGCTGGCGAAGGCGGAATGATTACTACAAATAATGAAGAATTATATAAGCATTTAATCAATTTAAGAACTCACGGCATTCAACAAGATTACACTAAACGAATTTTTGATGATTCTTTATGGTATTATGAAATGCAAGAATTAGGGTATAATTATAGATTAACAGATATTCAATCTGCACTCGGGCATAGTCAACTTAAAAGAGCTGACGAAGGCCTAACCAAAAGACGAGACATAGCTAAAATTTATCAAAAAGCTTTTAAAAATAAACCCTATATCAAAGGCCAATCTGGAGTAGTTGAAGGTCATGCTTATCATTTATATGTTATTGAAGTTGAGAAAAGAAAAGAACTACATAAATATTTAAGAGATCAAAATATTTTTGCTCAAATCCATTATATTCCTTGTCACTTGATGCCATATTACAGAGACCAAGGTTGGAGTGAAGGCGATTTACCTATGGCTGAAAACTATTATAAGCATTGTATAAGTTTACCGTTATTCCCTACATTGACAACAGGAGAGCAACAAAAGGTCATAAATATAATCCATAACTTTTATGAAAATTAATGGCAAGAATTTATGTATTATTCCTGCTCGAGGAGGAAGCAAGCGCATTCCCCAAAAAAACATCAAAGATTTTTTAGGGAAACCCATTATTGCTTATTCTATTGAAGTTGCCTTACAATCCAATCTTTTTGATCGAGTTATGGTATCCACTGATGATGAGGAAATCTCATCTATTGCCAAGCAATACGGAGCAGAAGTTCCTTTTCTTAGGTCATCTCAAAACGCCGGTGATTACGCTACAACTGTGGATGTAGTTAAAGAAGTATTAGACTCATATAAAAAAAGAGCAAAAGAATTCGAAAATATTTGTGTTTTATACCCAACGGCTCCTTTTGTGACTACTAAAAGACTAAATGAAGGATTTGATAAACTAGGATCAAATCAGGCATGCATTCCTGTGGTTGCTTTTGATTATCCGGTTTGGAGAGCTCTTAAACTTAAAGATGAAAAACTCTCCTACCAGTGGTCAGAATACGAAAAATCAAGGTCGCAAGATTTAGAACCTTTGTATCACGATGCAGGGCAATGGTATTGGATTAAATCGAAAGCTATAAAAGAAAGTCTTGTGCCAGATAAAACTGCCTCAATTCTTTTAGACAACTTAGAAGTCCAGGATATTGATGTAGTAGCTGACTGGAAAATGGCAGAATTAAAATATAGGTTGTTGCAAGATGAGTAATTTCACCAAAACATACAAAGCCTTAAAACAAAAAGAATTCCTAAACGGTGATTATAAACTTGTTCCCATCCGTTTTGAAGACCGTTATGATATTATGAAATGGCGTAATGAACAAATGTATCATCTACGACAAGCAGAATCTTTAACCAAAGAAAAACAGGATGCGTATTTTAAAAATGTAATCGCAAAATTATTTGACCAAGACCAACCTGACCAAATCTTATTTTCATATTTAGAAAACGACAAATGCATCGGTTACGGCGGATTGGTTCATATCAATTGGATGGATAGAAATGCAGAGATTTCATTTATTATGGCAACTGAGCTTGAAGAAAATCATTTTCATTTCCATTGGAAAACCTATTTGAAACTTATTGAGCAAGTCGCTTTTAGAGATATAGGTTTACATAAGATTTATACTTACGCCTTTGATATAAGACCACATCTTTATGAAGCCATTGAAGCTTTAAATTTTAAGAAAGAAGCTGTGTTAATAAATCATAGTAGGTTTGGTAACCAGTTTGTAGATGTTGTTATACATTCTAAATTTAACCCTTACTTTTTAAGAAAAATAAAACAAGAAGACGTTAAGATAATATATAAGTGGGCAAATGATTCTGCTACTAGACACAATTCTTTTAATTCTGATAAGATTAATTTTGAAAATCATAAAAAATGGTTCAATTCAAAGTTGAACAATCCTAAATCTGATTATTACATGTGTTATTATGAAGAGATTAAATCAGCAATTGTAAGATTTGATATTGAAGACAATACTTCTGTAATAGGAATCAACATTTCACCAAATCAGAGAGGAAAAGGATTATCTAGTGTTTTTTTAAATTTATCCATAAAGTTACATTTGAAAAAATATAGTAATCAGTCTATTCTAGCAAATATAAAACCAGAAAATAAAGCTTCAATAAGAACTTTCAAAAAGACTGGGTTTAGTTTTTTTACTGAAAAAAGAATCAATAATAAGACAGCCTTATTGTTTAAATATAATTGATATGAATTTAGATAAAGTTTTTATTATAGCAGAATTATCAGCTAATCACGGTGGTAAAATAGAAACTGCTATAGAAACGATAAAAGCTGCAAAAAAAACTGGAGCAGATGCTATAAAAATTCAGACCTATACAGCAGACACCATCACTTTAGATTCTGACAATAATGATTTTATTATCTCTGGTGGCACAATCTGGGATGGTCATAAGTTGTATGACTTATATAAAAAAGCATTTTTACCCTGGGAATGGCACGCCGAATTATTTAAAGTAGCCAAAGAAGAAGGCCTGGTTTGCTTCTCTTCACCCTTTGATAAAACAGCAGTAGATTTTTTAGAGGATTTAAATGCACCAATTTATAAAATTGCATCTTTCGAAATTACAGATATTCCTTTAATTGAATATACGGCCAGCAAAGGAAAACCTATGATCATTTCCACTGGCATTGCAGAGTATGATGATATTAAACTTGCAGTTGAAACTTGCAGAAAAGTGGGCAACAACGATATTACAATCCTAAAATGCACGTCTTCTTATCCAGCTCCAATAGACGAAGCTAACTTGGTTATGATGCAACAATATGCCAAAGACTTTAATGTTAAAGTAGGTCTGAGCGATCACACTTTAGGCACTACTGTGCCAGTAGTTGCGACCTCATTAGGCGCTTCAGTCATTGAAAAACACTTTATTTTAGACCGAAGTATAGGTGGGCCTGATGCTTCATTTTCACTTGACAAAGCGCAATTTACGGCTATGGTCAAAGCGGTTAGAGAAGCTGAAAAGGCTTTAGGAAAAGTGAGCTACAACTTGACAGAGAAACAGAAATCTGGGAAACAGTTTTCACGTAGCCTTTATGTCGCTGAAGATATTAAAGCAGGCAAAATCATAACAGAAAAAAATGTCCGTAGTGTAAGACCTGGATACGGAATGCACCCTAAATATCTCAAACACATTTTAGGAAAAAAAGTGAATAAAACCCTTTCAAAAGGGACTAGGCTTGAAGAGGCTTATATTTCAAAATAATGATAAAACTACTTTTAGACAAATTAAAGTCAATGATTGGCGACAAGGATTTTTCTGAAATTCTGTCTAAAAGTTTCTATTTTATATTGTTTAGAGTTGGCGGGACTGTTTTTGGCTATGTGTTTTCCGTTTTTATTACTCAAACTTATGGGGCTAACATCTACGGTATAGTTGCACTTTGTTTTTCTTTTTTCCTATTCATAGGTGTTTTTGGGCGTTTAGGCATAGACACCAATATTGTAAAAGTATTTTCAAAACCTGAATATAGGTCTGATGCTGGCTTATTTTATAAAGCAGTGTCAAAATCGTTTTTTGTTAGCTTAGTTATTTGTTTTATCGTTTATGTTTTTGGTGAAGAAATTGTGGTGGATTTGCTTGTAGAACCAAAACCAGAGATTTTACCCTATTTGCCTTGGGTTTTATTTTCTGTACCCTTATGGTCTATAGTTTTAATTTCGGCAAGTTTTTTTAGAGCGAGAAGCCGTAATAATATTTTTGCCTTTTTCAACAATCCTGGTCGCTTTTTGCTCAGCCTTTTATTCTTATTGATTTTGTATTTCTTTGTAGATAAGAACCCAATAATTACAGTTCAATCTCACTTTTTTGGCATTTTAATTTTAGCTTTAATCAGCTTATTTTTAGTTTATAGAGATTTTAATGGTATAAAGTTAAAACACGAATCACATTATTGGGGGTTTTTAAAAGATGCCTTTCCTATGATGCTGGCATCTTCTGCTATTATCATTTTATCATCAACAGATACATTTTTAATGGGTGTTTTTGAAACCAATGAAAACGTAGGAATTTATAATATTGCTTTAAAAATATCTACTCTATCTATTTTTTTCCTTCAGGCTATCAGCTCTATCTTAGCTCCAAAAATAGCAAAAGCTTATGCTGAAAACGACATTGAAAATTTTAATAAAATAGTTACTTTTTCAACTAAAATCAATTTTTATTTAAGTTCAAGTTTAATAGCAATTATTATAATTTTCAGAAAATTTCTACTCAATTTATTTGGTGAGCAATTTGTAGAAGGCGAAGATATTTTAATTATACTTTGCGCAGGCCAAATCATTAATGCCTTTACAGGACCAGTTGGTGTGGTAATGCAAATGATAGGTCAACAAAAAGCTTTTAGAAACATAGTTATCATTGCATTGATTTTAAACATTATTTTAACCATAACTCTTATCCCAATATATGGTGGTATTGGTGCGGCGATTTCAACATCTATTAGCATGTTTGTTTGGAATATTTCTTCTTCAGTCTATCTTCGCGTGAGAAAAGGCATTAAATCTCACTTTACACTCTAAATTATTATGGTTGAAATATATTTTGGTTTAACCGATAAACATATTGACAATTTTGAGTGCATTATTAAAAATAAAAATCACCAAAACGAGGCAGTAAAAAGAATTTTAATATCAGACAAAGAAAACTTCAACCCTAAACTTTGGGACGAAGTGATAAAATCTCAATCTAATTTTTTACAAAAAGGAACCCATTTTTATCATAACTTTTACTTTATGATAAAAAAAATTAGAGCCTATAAAAAAATCATTAATCAACTAAAGCCTTATCAAAAAGAAAATAAAGTTAGAATATATTTAGCTTACATAGAAGATATTTTATCAAACTATCTTTTTTTTAATTTTCACAAAAATGCAGAAGTTATAGTTGTTGAAGATGGTGTTTTGAACTACTACAACCACACATTCAAAAACATAAGTAAAAACAGATTTTACATTAAAAAAGCATTGTCTTTAAGCTTTGGTATTAAGTTCAAAAAGTACAAAGGTCATTCATCGGGAATTGAATATACAAGGTCTAAAATACAATACTTGTCTTTTCCTAAAATGGCTTTTATTTCTGAAAAAGCCTTTAAATTACCAACCGAAGTAGAAACTTTAAAAAACTTAGAAAACAACCTTTATATTTTAGGTCAAGAAAATTTAATTCAAATTCTTGGTCTTAACGAATATAAAACTACTTTTTATGAATTCATTGACGAGCTAAAACAAAAATCTCAATCGTTTCAGATTGATAAATTTTACTATAAACCAAGACATCAATGCTTAGATTTTGAAATAGCTTATTTGCAAAATGCTTTTGGAAAAAATAGAGTTCAAGTTTTAGATAATAATTTATTAGCAGAAGAAGATTATTTTAAGAATATACAGTCTAGGTATATTGCAAGTATGATATCTAGTGCATTGCTAACAATATATTCACGATGCGATGAAGGTTCAAAATCAAAATTAAAAATTATTTTTAAGCCTATTATAAATAATGAAATATCACTTCTTTTTAAAAAATTAAATTTTATAAAACTAGGCGGATAAATGGATATCTTTCAAATTATCAATTATTTTTCATTTGCTTTGTATTTGCTGATTTGCATTTACTTTGTCAGGAAGGCTTTTGCGTTTAGTTTTATTTATGGTTTAATTATTTTTCAGTCTTTAACCATATTACCATCTCTAATATATATTGAATCTGGTATTTACATCAACGAGCAAGGTCGAAACAGTTATTTTAGTTGGGCCACGGTTATAACTTGTGTTTATTTCATTATAACTTTATTGACACTATATTTAAGTCACAAGTCTCTAGATAAATATGACTTTAGAACATTTACATTCAAATACAAAGGGAAAAACGTTGAAAGTTTAATTTTAAAGACAAGTGCTATTATAGTGCTTTCAATATTACTTTTTAATGCGGCACTTTCACCACTTCCGCTGTTTGATATGTCATTATCAAGATTTACATATTGGTCAAATTCAAAGTTTCCTTTTCTCAACTCTATATTTGGGAATACAGCAACATTTATTCCATTCATACTAGGCATATTGGCGCCAAAAAATAAAAGGTTTTCAACCATTATGCTTTTAATATATTTTTTCTATAATTTTTTAATAGGCCAGAAATTTTCACCTATTCTTAATGGAAGTTTTAGTTTTTTCCTGCCTATTGTTATTATGAACGGAAACAAAGTCAAACAAGTCTTAAGAAAAAGGTTTTTAAGTATTGCAGTAATATTATCAATTTCAACACTGGTGATATACCAAGTTATCTACACTAGATATGAGGCTAGGGTTCCTTTTGCCAATATTAAAATTTACGATCCAGACGAAGCTATCTTTTACAGGATATTTGGTCTTCAAGGTCACTTGATGTGGGGCTCTACTGAGCGCTTTGTATTTGATAATGCTGATCGATCCTATAACCCTACGGATTTACTTTATGGGATGCCCAACATGATGAGTGAATTTGCAGACAGTAAAGAAGTTCTAGAAAATAACGCAGATAGCGGGTTTAATTTCACTAATGCTTATCCAGGGATTTTGTTTAAGATATTCCCAGTTCCTTTAGCACTTTTAACTCACATTTTTCTAAGCATTATACTTTTAGGTTTTGCTGGTTGGGTTTTGAGAAAATTTATTGAAAGAAATGCAAAAATTTTGGCCGTTGTGACTTTTCAGTTTTATATATGGCTGCTTTATGCTTTTACAATGGGATACTTTTATAAAGTATTTTTTATGGCAGTTTTTTTACTCCTGTATTTTGCATTTTTAAAAATTATTAAAAAAAGACAGCAAGTTTGAGTAAGGTGATCAGTTTTTTAAAAACTCAAAAAGCAGATAACTACATTTTTTATCTGTGTATTTTGCTTCTGCCCTTAAATGATGCTTTAGTGGTCATTTCATTTGGTGTGTTTTTGTTTTTTGGTATACTTTTAAACTTTAAAGAGAAAGATAAAAACCCGCTTGCTCTCATTATTACCTTACTTTTTTTTGTGAGTTTAATTAGCCTTTCCTATACTTATGATTTTGATGCAAGCCAACGCAAAGTTTTTAAAAATTTAGCGCTAATTCTTGTCCCATTAGGGTTTTACTTTAATAAAATAAGCCCAAAAGCTTTAAATACAGGTAAGCTTTTGTTTGTTCTTTCTTGGGTTATTTTTTGTTTGGCTTCACTATTAAAGCTACTGATTTTTTGGTTTAAATTTCCAGAACAGAGGCCTTATTACAATTTTATTCAAGCGTCTATGCATCACAATTATATGCCACAAGATGCTATGTACATTTGTACGGCACTAATTTTTTTACTGTTTAGTCTTAAGCATTGGAATAAATATCTACGTGTAAGTATAAGTGTTTTGTTTTTTTCTGTATTGCTTTTGTTTAGTGTTAGACTTGGTATTATTCAGTTTTCTGGTATAGTTTTAGTTTATATTATTATCAACAGAAAAAGACTAATTAATGTGCAAAACACAGTTGCTTTGATATTAGTTTTAATTTTAGGATCTGTATTATTAACTTCTAATAAGTACACTAAAGACAAAATATTCAGCACATTACATTCTATGAACATAGACGTTGGAAAAGATAAAGTCACAGAAATTGCTAAGGATTATCATCAAATCAATTTTCGACTTAAACTTTGGCCAGCAGCAATAGATTTAATTAAAGAAAGGCCTTTTTTAGGCTATGGCGCTGGTACTGAAAAAGACTTAATCCATAGGGAATTGAAATCACGTGATTTCGACCTTCACAAAGTCCACGCTCACAATCAGTTTTTGTCAGTAACATTTCAATATGGAATATTTGGCCTAAGTGTCTTTTTGTTTATACTTGTTTCTATATTTTTAAAAGCCATCCGTCATTTAGAATATACTTTAATATTTATTCTGATCATAACTTCTATGCTAACTGATAGTTATTTAGATGTTCAGCAAGGCTTGTTTTATTTTGCGCTGTTTGGCTCGCTAATTCTAAGTTATACTATAGTAAAAAAAGTTAATAATTCTCAATGAGAATGGTTTGAATATATCTCAATTAAACCCCTAAAATTCTTATCCCGGTCAAACTTTTCATAAGCCAGTTTTTGAGATTGCTCACCAAAAGTTTTAAGCCTTTCAGGTTCAGATTGTAATTGATGAATCGCCTTTTCAAAGTCTTCTAAATTATCACACAAAAAACCATTGTTTTGATGAGAAACAGCATCTTTATTTCCAATAACATTTGTAGCCAAAACAGGTTTTTGCAAAGCCATAGCTTCAATAATAGTAAAGGGCAAACCTTCCCAGAGCGATGTCTGCATATACACATCGTGTGTGGCCAATTGCTTTAATGCACTTTCGCGGTCTAACCATCCTGTAATTTCAATATTTGATGCTGTGAGTAAATGTCGTAACTCGCCTTCGCCAATCCAAATAAACTTGAGTTCAGGAAATTTCTCTGCAATGGCATTAAATAATTTTGGGTTTTTTTGAGCACTTATTCTTCCTAAAGTGACAATACTTTTAAGCTCCGATTTTGAACTGACTTTTATGTTGTCTAACTCAGCTATATTAATGCCGTTTCTAAGCATTAAAGATTTTCCAAATGCTTTTGCATACTCGTGCTCTGTGTCTCCACAAGCTATGGTTGTGCTACCATAAATTTTGGGCATCCATTGTTCTATTAATTTAAATAGCTTTTGCTTGAGCGGAGAAATATCTTCTCTTAAAAAAGCATAACCATTTGGCGTGTAATAGACTCTTGCTTTAGGCCAAGATTTTGCAGCTATTCGCCCTAAAACCCCAGCTTTTGAAGAGTGCAAATGAATGACATCGGGTTTTATTTGTTTTATGGCTTTTTTTAAGTCTTGTAAACTTTTGTAATCTTTATAAAAAGATACTTCCCGCTGCATTGGAAGCGCTACTAATTTTGTGTCAGATGAAAAATCTTTTTTAAAGTTGTGTTGATCCGTACCTTCACGGTTTGGACTATAAATTATGTGCGTTTCAATATTTGGATTTTGAGCTGTAAAGGCACAAATAGATTGAATATAAGTGTAAACTCCCGTGACAAAAGTTTCAGAAATGTGTAATACTTTAATTTTTTTCATTTAGAGCAAAAATAATCATATTTTTGTGGACGTTATAATTCATATAATTTTCTTATTAACATCAAATATTTCTTTGACTAACAAAAATCTTACCTTATGAAAATTACCATTATAGGAACTGGCTATGTAGGGCTAGTGACTGGAACATGTCTTGCCGAAACAGGTAACGACGTTTTGTGTATTGATATAGATAAAGACAAGGTGGACAAAATGCAAAATGGTATTGTGCCTATTTACGAACCACATCTTGACGTGTTGTTTGAGAGAAATATTGAAGCAGGACGTTTGACTTTTTCAACAAACCTTCATCAAGGTCTTGATTTTGGAGATGTTATATTCTTAGCTTTACCAACGCCTGAAGACGAAGATGGCTCAGCAGATTTAAAGTACGTTCTCGGCGTAGCCAAAGAAATTGGAGAATACATCACCTCTTACAAAGTCATTGTTGATAAAAGTACAGTTCCAGTTGGCACCGCAGAAAAAGTTAGAGAAACCATAGCCCAAAGCGCTAAAACTGATTTTGACGTGGTTTCAAATCCTGAGTTTTTACGAGAAGGTTTTGCTGTAGATGACTTTTTAAAACCAGAGCGAATTGTGATAGGAACAAGCAGTGATAGAGCCAAAAATATTATGCAAAGGCTTTACAACCCCTTTGTTCGATCAGGTAATCCTATTATTATGATGGATGAAAAATCTGCAGAATTAACCAAATATGCTGCAAATGCTTTTTTGGCTACTAAAATTACGTTCATGAATGAAATAGCCAATTATTGTCAAAAGGTTGGTGCCGATGTGGATAAAGTTCGTTTAGGCATGGGAACAGACACAAGAATAGGTAAGCGCTTTCTATTTCCAGGTATTGGTTACGGTGGATCTTGCTTTCCAAAAGATGTCAAAGCACTTCACAAATCCGGTAAAGACATCAATCATAATTTTAAAATTTTAGAAGCGGTTGTCGATATTAATGAAAATCAAAAAACAATCCTCTTTCCAGAAATATTAGAGTATTTCAAAAACGACTTAAA
>JASMTR010000135.1:0-5588 GCA_041694175.1 Bacteroidales bacterium | reverse complement strand
TATTAATATGGCGCTCCTGACGGAGCTATTAATATGACGCTCCTATTGATATGGCGCTCCTGACGGAGCTATTGATATGGCGCTCCTCACGGAGCTATTGATATTTCGCTCCTGACGGAGCTATTATTACCGCCCCTAACGGGGCTATTGATATTATCTAAAAACAGCAAGTCCAATAGCTCTCTAGGGGCGACATCTTAATTCCCTTGCCTCTTATCAAAGGCATACTTCTCATCATAATCTACTGCATTGGTTTTTAGAAATTCAATATACTCTTCCTTAAAACTCTTTTTCTGATGATGCTTTTCTTGATTTTTAATATAATTTACCACACGCTTTACTTGTGAATGCCCAACGGTAAACGCTCCAAAACCATTCTGCCATTCAAATCTTGTGTTCACAAGCTTTTTAGCATTGATCCATTTTGAAGAGTTGGCTTTAATATCTCTAACTAAATCTGATAAATTGCAATTGGGTTTTGTACCAATCAACATATGAATGTGGTTTGCAATACCATTAATGATCATCATTTTTTGATTCTGACTTGATACAACACCTGTAATATATTTATACAATTCATCTTCCCAATCCTTACAAATGAGATTTTGTCTGTGTTTTACTGTAAACACTACGTGAAAATATAATTGTGTGTAGGTGTTTGCCATAACATTTTAATATGACGCTCCTGACGGAGCTATTGATATTTCGCTCCTGACGGAGCTATTAATATGCCGCCCCTAACGGGGCTATTAATATGACGCTCCTAACGGAGCTATTGATATTTCGCTCCTCACGGAGCTATTAATATGCCGCCCCTAACGGGGCTATTAATATACCGCTCCTGACGGAGCTATTAATATGACGCTCCTAACGGAGCTATTGATATTTCGCTCCTGACGGAGCTATTGATATTTCGCTCCTCACGGAGCTATTGATATGGCGCTCCTGACGGAGCTGGTTGATTTTATTCTATATTATTTTCCTGGAAAATCAGGTTTACGTTTATTTAAAAAGGCTTGCGTCCCTTCTTTAAAATCTTCTGTACCAAAGGCTTCTCCAAAAGCTTTTATTTCTGCTGCATAACCATCTTTATCATAAGAAAATCCAGCATTTATTGCTTCAATTGCAGCTTTAATGGCTACCATAGAATTTTTACAAATTTTACTTGCTAATTTTTGTGTTTCCTCTAATAGGTCTTCAGGTGCAAATACATGATTGACTAAGCCAAGACGATGGGCTTCATCTGCATTTATCATTCCGGCCGTCATAATCATTTCCATAGCTTTGCCTTTACCTACGAGTTGCGCTAAACGCTGCGTCCCCCCATAACCAGGAATCACACCGAGTGATGTTTCGGGTAAGCCCATTTTCGCATTAGTAGAAGCTGTTCTAAAATGGGCTGACATCGCCAATTCTAAACCACCGCCTAAAGCAAAACCATTAATTGCAGCTACAACGGGCTTAGTAAAATTTTCGATGACGTTAAATAAAACATCTTGACCGTTAGCCGCCAGCTGTTGACCTTCTTCAACTGAATAATCTGCAAACTCGGCAATATCAGCACCAGCTACAAAGGCTTTTTCTCCGGTTCCAGTAATTATAACTACTGCAACTTCATCATCGTCTTGAATTTCCATTAAAGCATCATGAAGTTCTTGTATGGTTTCTCGGTTCAGTGCATTGAGCTTTTTGGGTCGGTTTATACGTAAAATAGCAGTTTGGTTGTCGTGATCTAATGTGATGTTTTGATAACTCATGTTTATTTATTTTTGGGTAATGTGATTGTAAATGAAGTATAAGTATTTAATTTAGATTCAACTTCTATCTTGCCGTTATGGTTATTGATGATTTTTTTAACCATACTTAAGCCTAAGCCCATTCCAGCATTTTTGGTTGTAAATTGTGGTTCAAAAATACGATTTATAATATCTTCAGGAATGCCTATACCATTGTCGCTGACTTTTATAATAGCATGGCTTTCGGTCTCTTTTACGTCAATTGTAATTTTAGCTTCATCAACATCTTGAGTTGCTTGAATTGCATTTTTTATTAAATTGGTAATGATTCTGATCAATTGAGTTTTATCAATTTGAACAAAAATGGGGTTCGAAGAAGGATTAAAGCTGATACTTTCTCCTTTAAAAATATCTAATGCCAGTTTTAAAACTTCATTAATTTCGATGATTTGATTTTCATTAACGGGCATTTTCGCAAAATCAGAAAAGGCGGTTGCAATGGTGCTCAGGGTATCAATTTGATTAATCATGGTATTGGCAAACTCATCAATATCGGCTTTTGAAATAGCCTTGTTTTTAAATTGATTTTGAAAACTTTGCACCGATAAACGCATTGGCGTTAATGGATTTTTAATTTCATGTGCCACCTGCCTGGCCATGAGCTGCCAAGCCTCTTCGCGTTCAGTTTGTGCAAGTTTTTGAGCGCTGTCTTCAAGTTCATCAATCATATCGTTATAGGCTGTAATTAATGGCCTAAGCTCGCTTCCTGCTTTTTTCAAACTAATTTTAGGGTTAGGCTTATCTAAACTGGTCGATTTTATCTTTTGGCTAATCTGTCTTAAAGATTTGATAATATATTTAGATAGAAATAAAGCCAGTAAAATGGCTGCTATTAAAATAATAACATTTACGGTGTATAATAAATTTAAAAATTCTCCAAGTTCGCGTTTTAAAAACTCATCATCTTCAACATAAGCTAAATTTAATATTCCAATGGGTTTAAAATAATTATCTAATAAGTACGAATAAGAAGATTTAAAGTTTTGGTTGTTTTCTGTAAAATTTTTGACATAGTTTTTACTTGAAGAGTTAGCTAAACTGTCTAAAATTTCATCTTTTATTTGTGTTTCAGTACTGTCTTTAAAAAAACTGGCTTTAGAAGACTTGAGTAAATTCCCTTTTAAATCATAAATATTAATTGAAGTTTCGTGAATATCCTGTATTTCATAAATTTTATCTCTAAAGATCAAATGAATGTTTTCAGTTTTTACAGGATAAGTTGTAACACGTTTAATGTATTCAATATGAGATTTTATGGCATTTTCTTTTCGTTCCAGCTTATCTTGGTGGAGTTGTTCGGCTTCATTTTTATAGTGGTAGGATGTAACAACCACAAGTAAGCCCGCTGCCAAAATCACTAAAGCAATCATAGACAGGAAAATCCGAAGTTGTAAGGAATGCCGGAGTGAAAATTTCATACTGTGTTTATTCTTCGCCTTTTTTTAGACGGTATTTTTTGTAGGCTTTTATACCTATCATTAATAATACGCCAAGGGCTATCAAGCCAAATACACCAAAAATCCAGCCAATACGTGTTTTTAGCACCGCTAAAAACACCACAGCAAATAAAACAACAGTGGCAACCTCGTTCCAAATACGCATTTTAGAGGATGACCAAGTCAATTTATTTTGTTTTATTTTTAAATATAACTGATGGTTTTTTAAATGGTAAAGCCATAAAATCACAATGAAAAGGAGTTTGATATGCATCCAACCAACAGCTAAGAGTGAGGGATTTAAAATCAGTAACCAAACCCCAAAAATCAAGGTGAGGATTGCTGAAGGCCAAGTAATAATATACCATAATCTTTTGGTCATCAACAAGAGTTGTGGGCTCAAAATATCCCGTTCTATTTTTGGTTTATTTTGAGCTTCGATGTAGTAAATGAACAATCGTGGAATATAAAACAAGCCTGCAAACCAAGTAACTACAAATATAATATGCAAAGCTTTGATATAGAGGTAGGTCATATTTTAAAGTTTCATTTCGGGAATATCACCTTCAATAATTAAATCGCCTGCAGTTGCTTTTTTAATCTCTTCTACAGAAACGCCTGGTGCGCGTTCTAATAACCTAAAGTTACCATCTACAATATCTAAAACGGCAAGATTAGTAACGATTTTAGTCACACATTTTACACCTGTTATAGGTAAGGAACAAGATTTAAGTAATTTAGATTTTCCGGCTTTATTGGTATGCATCATTGCCACAATGATGTTTTTAGCAGAACCCACTAAGTCCATTGCGCCGCCCATACCTTTGACCATTTTACCTGGAATTTTCCAGTTAGCAATGTCACCATCTTGAGCCACTTCCATAGCACCAAGAATGGTTAAATCGACGTGTTGACCGCGTATCATACCAAAGCTCATCGCTGAGTCAAAGAAACTGGCTCCAGGTAAAGCGGTTATAGTTTGTTTACCTGCATTAATTAAATCGGCATCTTCTTGGCCTGCAATGGGAAACGGCCCCATACCGAGAATTCCATTTTCACTTTGAAATTCAACTTCAATATCATCTCTTACAAAATTGGCTACCAAAGTTGGAATACCAATTCCAAGATTAACATAATAGCCGTCTTTGACTTCTTTTGCTATGCGTTTTGCTATTCCGTTTTTATCTAACATATTTTTCTAATTTGGTAATTTGACGATTTGAAATTCTTGTTTTCTTAGAAGAAGACAATATTTTACTGACTATTTTAATTATAGCTTCAAGCTCTTCAAATAGTTCGGTGTCTGGGTTTGGGTAGTGTTTTGAAACTTTACATAATTCTAACCAAAACTCTGTTTCGTCTGCTTTCTTTGCAGAAATTTTAAATTTGTGAATAAAATCAGCTTTACTTTCTACATTTTGAGCTTCTCTAATATTTGCAGCTATTGAAGTTCCGCTATCAATAAGTTGGCTCGCCATTTCAAACTTCTTTAGCTGTCTTAGTTTTTCAGTGTAATCAATAATTTTCAATGCAAATTTGAATGTTAATTTTACAATTAGATTTTCTTTATCATTTCTCATCCTAATAAATTTCAAATTATCACATTTTCAAATTACCTAACAGTCCGTTGTTCAATGCGTTTCTCATAATGTTTTCCTTCAAAAATACGTTGGACGAAAACACCCGGAATGTGAATAAAATTGGGGTCGAGTTCGCCTGGCTTTACCAATTCTTCAACTTCAACAACTGTAATTTTGGCTGCGCCACACATATTGGCATTAAAATTTCTGGCTGTACCTTTAAAAATCAAATTGCCCGCTTCATCACCTTTCCAAGCTTTGATGAAAGCAAAATCAGCTTTAAAGGCTTTTTCAAGAATGTGGGGCTTGCCATCAAAATCTCTAACTTCCTTGCCTTCGGCGACTTCAGTACCGTAACCGGCAGGTGTATAAAATGCAGGTATGCCGTGCTGCGCGGCTCGACAACGTTCTGCCAAAGTCCCTTGAGGGATTAAATCAACTTCTAAGTCTCCGCTGAGCATTTGTCTTTCAAACTCTGCATTTTCACCGACGTAAGAGGAAATCATTTTTTTGATTTGTTTGTTTTGAAGTAACAGACCCAAGCCAAAATCATCTACACCAGCATTGTTTGAGATACAAGTTACACCTTTTACTTTTCGATTGACGAGCTCAGCAATACTATTTTCAGGAATACCACTTAAACCAAAACCACCAAGCATGAGCGTCATATCATCGGAAACGCCCTCTAAAGCCTTCTTGGCATTTTGAACAACTTTGTTAATCATAACATTAATTTTGAATGACTAAAATACGAATTTTAGCGCTTGAAAACAGCT
>JASMTR010000134.1:0-21612 GCA_041694175.1 Bacteroidales bacterium | reverse complement strand
CGCCGAAATAGGAAATGACCAATACACATTTGACGAAAGCAATCTTGTAGTTGACTCTGATGGGAGCTATATAAAATTAGGCGCCAATTATAATTTTTACAAAAACTGGATTGGGATGCAAAACCAAATTTATGCAGGTTTTAGAATTGGTCTTTCCTCCTACTCGCAAACTTTAAAAGAGTTTAACTTCTTTACAACAGACAATACTTTTGAGCCTGAAACACAAGTTGTCAGTCGTGAATTTAATAATTTATCAGCCGTTTGGACTGAATTTCAATTTGGTTTTAAAGTTGAATTGTTTAAAAATGTTTATGCAGGCGCTCACATCCAAATCAAATTTATCGTGAGTGAAACCGAACTTCAAAATTTTGACAGTTTATATATACCTGGGTTCAACGAAACTAATGATTTCAGTTCAATTGGTGCAGGTTGGGGCTATTCTATCAGCTACTTAATTCCGTTAAAAACTAAACGCAAAACCCAATCTGTTAATCCAGAATAATATAGACCATTGACCTGTGACTCTGAACTCGTTTCAGAGTCAGAGTAAATCCAAACTTGTCACTCTAAACTTTTTAACAGTAATTCTCAACTTGTCAAACTGAACTAGTTTCAGAGTCAGAGTCTATCACCTCACAATAATCCGCTCAATATGTGTCGAATTCGTATCAGAAATACTCAAAAAATAAAGACCAGACTTGACCGCAATAGGTATTTCAGAATTTCCTAGTTGCGAATTAGACCAAATGGTTTTACCCGAAATATCGAGAAGCTTTAACTGATAAGTTTCTGATGGATTAAGGCCTTTAACTTGTATGTTTTCGTTTATAACTGGATTTGGAAATACAACAATATCATCAATACTTGTCTCATCTATGCTTAAATTTTGATTCCAAGGATTACCAAATTCAGTTCCCCAAATAAAATCGACGAGATTAGGGAAATCGATAAATGGATTGCGGTTTATTTGCCAGTTGTATATGACATTATTTCTGTTCATTTCAAAATCATCTGGTGGATCTTGTTGATGCCAAGACAATAAAGTCGCTAAATCGCCAAGTTCACCTGTAACTGAAGGAAAGCCGTTTACTACATCTAAATCATTGTAGCGTATAGCTAAAAAGAAAACACCACGAGCAACATCACCCTTAAAGCTTCCTGCATTAGCGGGTGGACCAACATACTGACCGTAATGTTGATTTCCTCGACTTGAGTTTTCTCCAGCATCCGCGGCGCGCAAGCCATGGGCATCGGAATTGGCATGTCTTAATGAATCGGCGTTGGTTTCCCACCACACATTAATACCATCGGCTATATCATCATCTTCAATACTTGAAAAACCACCTCTTGAACGTGGAAAAGTATGTTCCCTATTCCATTTCCCAATACTAGAAGAACCCGTTTGAAATAAAAACTTTGCTCTTGGCTGTTCGGTATAAAGTAACCAAACTTGATTGTTATTCTCGGGATTTTGATCGGCTTCTTTTAAAATCTCAATGATGTCAGCATAAGTTTGCGTTCTCACAACCCCATTTTCTGAAACTAAATTTTGAATACCTTGTATCAACGCATTACCCGCTAATCCATCTAAGTTATCATAATAATCACTTGGTGCGTTGCTAGACACATTGCCGAATGTAGGATTGAGTGGTGAGCCAAAATTAGAAGTTGTAAAATCCCCATCAATAATAATAATGCTTACATTATTGTTATTAGAAATGAATTCAGGTGGAAGATTTGAAATATTTATTTCCATAAACTCATCGCTTTCAGCTACACCATCAGACAAAGTCGTTATTGTTGTTTGCCCAGTAGTATCGCCAGCCTGAAAGTCAATAAACGCATTACCTGTATAATCGGCATTATTGAAATTGCCATTATTTAGATCTAAGTTAAAAGTAATGTCAGTATTAACAGGGTCTTCAGTTGTTAAAGTAATTACAACAGTTTCGCCTTCATCAAAAACCTCTTGGTTAGTAGAAATAGTAATGCCATTAAGAATCACACCAGAGCCATCATTAAGTTGTTTTGGCGTAGGTGTAGCTACAAACCAACTGCCATCATTAGCACGTTGAATGGATTCAAAATCCTTATTGCCATTACCACCTTCATCTATTTGTTGTTGTAGTCCTAACAAGTTAAGTAAAACGGTGTCATCAGCATCGTTGGTGCCATAAACCAAAGCGTCAACTAAATTTGTTGTAGTGGCCAAAGTACCTATAGGCATATCAGATTCGTTCGCTTGATAAATTGCCACAGCATCAGCCCCATTTTGTATAGTATTTAATTGTAATTCAAAATCAGGAATAGGCGAAACTTCAGATGCGCCCAAAACAAAAAGTCCATTTATGTCTGTTGTAAATCCATCTAAATCAAGGTTAAAATAACTTAAATCACCACCACTGCTCGACCCGTTAAATAAAACAAGTAAGTATCCATCTAAAGGTGAAAACGGGTTATCGGTTTTAATTTCGATAAACTCTTTGGTATCTACACCATCGGTATCACTGTCAAGTTCACTTATAGTAGGGTTTTGAGCAAAACTGATTAAAACGAAAAGACTTAATAATAAAGTAAAAATATATTTCATAACTTTAGTTTTTTCAAAAATAAGGTTTGTCAAAATGAATTTAGCATTAACTTGATTAATTAATAATTAAAAAAAAATAGTTTAGAAAATAAAATATGGTTCTAAACGTATCAATACACTTTTGGCAAGGAAATTTTAAAGACCACAGCCGAAATTCTAACAGCAATAACAACAATCCCTGAAATGATAAAAATTAAATCTTGGGGCAAATTAAAATAAGTTAAAGCGAAATACGAAAAACCACCAAGTATACAAGCTGTAGCGTAAATTTCTTTTTGAAAAATAACAGGAATATCATTACATAAAATATCTCTGATCACACCACCAAAACAGGCACTCATTGTACCAAAAGCAACACAAATGACAGGTGGTAAACCGGCTGAAATGGCTTTTTCTACACCGACAACCGTATAAAGACCAATACCGAAAGTATCGAACAGAAATAAAGACTTACGTAAGTAGTTGATTTTATTGCGCAACACAATTGCAAATATTGTGGTCAATATTATGACATAGACATAAGTCATATTATTCAACCAGCTGACATCGGCTTTAATCAAAACATCGCGTAAAGTTCCACCGCCAACTGAAGTTACAAAAGCTATAATCAAAATTCCAAACGCATCAAGGCCTTTTCGCATTGCCGCTAAAACACCTGATATTGAAAAAGCCACAACCCCAAGAATATCTAAAACAAAAATAAAATCCATTAGCGTTGTGTATAGTAATTATAGTCCAGCAAAACAGTTTCAACAAACTTGACAGATTGTCCTGTAGAATCAACTTCCATTTTACTTGCTAATTGTTGTTGCAACTTGTTGATTAAATGATACTCTCGTTGATGTTTAGCTTTTATATAAATAGCTTTGGTTTGCCGCATATCTTCATCACTAAAAATAGTGACCTGTGGATATTTAGGTTGATAATTTTCTGGTACATCCATTATTATGGTTTGCGTAAAGTTTACTCGATTTTTTTCTGAAATAACTGTGGTTTTAGCAGCTAAATCTCCAAGGCGTTGACCTTTACCTCCAAAAAGAATAAACAAACTGGCTATAGAGCCAAAAGAAATAGATATGTCTATTAATCGTAAACACCACCTAATAAGATAATGACCGGCTTTCGGTTTTGAACCATCAAGACAAACCACTCTGATTTTCATTGCTGCTTTACCAATACTTTGTCCATTCATTGTTAATTCCATTACTAAATGATAAAGCAGTAAAGGCAAAGTAACGACCATACTAACTGCAAAGCTCGATGCGCCTAACAAGGGAAAAATAAAACCGACTAAAAACGAATAAGCCAAAATAATAAGAATGTCAATAAAAAAAGCTGCTGCCCGCTCAAAATAGTTGGCTAAATTTTGGTCAATAGTGACATTTTGAGCCGTTTGAATTTGAAAATTATCCATTAAAATTTATTAGATTTGAAATTTATTTTTAAAAATTATGCGCGAGGCAGCTTTTGTTAAGCAAAATAAAAACAAATGGTTCAAATTTGAAAGCTATTTGAGAGATAATGCTCATTATTCTCCAGATGATCTTTCTAATTTATACATCGAAATTACCGATGACTTAAGCTATGCCCAAACTTTTTATCCTAATAGTAATACAACCAAGTATTTGAATCAAATTTCGGTTAAAGCGCATCAAAAAATTTATAAAACCCAAAAAACATCGGGCAATAAAATTGTAAAGTTTTACGCCAAAGAGTTTCCGTTGATGTTTTACAATTATCGCTATCAGTTTTTACTGGCGTTTTTAGTGTTTTTATTTTTTAGTTTAGTAGGAGCGTATTCAGCAGCCACAGACCAAGATTTTGTCAGAATGATTTTAGGTGATGCTTATGTCAATATGACTTTAGAGAACATCAACAATAACGACCCGATGGCGGTGTATAAAAAAGCCAACGAAACTGATATGTTTATCGGTATTACTATTAACAATGTCAGAGTTGGTTTTCTCTCATACATTTTTGGATTTTTATTTGGTATTGGGGCTTTATTTATAGGAATGCGAAATGCAGTGATGCTGGGGTCTTTTCAATATTTCTTTGCTGAAAAAGGCTTGTTGTGGGAATCCGCCAGAACAATTTGGATTCACGGTACCATTGAAATTTCAGTGATAATCGTCTGTATTTGTGCAGGTTTAGTCGCCGGCAACGGCATTATGTTTCCTAAAACCTTTACCCGTTTAGAGTCGTTTGCGCGTAGTGCAAAAGCAGGTTTAAAAATTGTTTTAAGCACCGTGCCATTTTTTATTATTGCAGGATTTTTAGAGGGATTTGTAACTCGACATACTGAAATGCCTGATGCTCTGGCCATATTTATCATAGGTGGTTCATTGGCTTTAATTTTATTTTATTACGTATTTTTACCTTTTAAACTTCATAAAAACCAACAATATGGAAAACCATAATCCAACTCAACCACAGTTTATCTTTAGAAAAGAACGTGAATTTGGCGAAATTATAAGTGATACTTTTAGTTTTTTTACTCAAAATTATAAAAGTATTTTAAACATATTTTTAAAGTTTGTCGGCCCGTTTATTTTGTTAAGTGTTTTAATTACAACGTATTACCAATATAAAGTGGGGGATTTATTTAGTGACATTAGCACTTTTACAGAACCAGATTTGGCAATTTCAGCTATTTTAGAAGACTCTTGGATTATCATTCTTTTACTTATTATATCAATTGCAACTAATGTTGTTTTGTATGGCACTATTTTACATATAATAAAATCTTACATTAAAAATAACGGTGAGATTTTAGAGAATGATGTTTGTCAAGGCTTGAAAGATGACTCTTTAAAATTATTTGGCTACCTTGCTTTAACTACTATTGTTGGTATTATTGGTTTTATGCTTTGCTTCATACCTGGGATTTATCTAATGGTTGTCCTTGCACCCGGTATAGCACTTTTAATTATGGAAAACGAATCGGTTTCTGAATCATTTACTAAATGTTTTACTTTAATCAAAAACAACTGGTGGATCACATTTGCTACTTTTTTAGTGTTTGTAATTTTAATAGCTATTTTAGGTTGGGTTTTTCAATTACCTGCTTTTATCTATACGATGGTTGAAAGTTTTACAGCTGTGCAAAAATCTTCTGGCCCTAGTGCAATAACAGGTATTTATCAAAATTGGGTGTATTTGTTATTTACTGCTATCGGAAGTATTGGTCAGTTATTTCTTAGTATTTTTACGGTTATTATGATTGCTTTAGTCTATTTCAATCTTTCTGAAAAACACGAATTTACAGGGACTTACGACCAAATTGACCAAATCGGAAACTAAATTCTATGAGCAAATCATTGCTGTTTTTATTTACTGTTTTTAGTCTTTATTTTAGCTTTAATTTTTATTCAATTAATGTTTCAAATCACCCACCTTTTTATTCTGAAATTCAGAATAAAGATATTTTTGACCAAGAAACATTGGATGAATTAAAAACCGATGATGACTACGATTACAGCATTGAATATTCTCAAACCAATTGGTGGGTTGCCTTTAAAGATTGGCTTAATACGCAGTGGCGTAATTTATTTGGTGATAGTTTAGACTCCAGTTTTTGGTTTTTTATTTTCAAAGTATTACCCTACTTAATTCTTACAGCTGCTTTGGTGTTTTTAGTTTGGTTCATTGCGCGGTCTAATATTGATAACCAAATTATGCGTCAACATCAAGCTTCAAAAGTAACTCTGACGGAAGAAGAAGAATTATTAATGACACGAAATCTTGAAAAAATGGCCGATGAAGCTATTGAAAATAAGCAATATAGATTGGCTATTCGGTATTCATATCTCAATTCTATCAAACGTTTAGACTTAAAACGCATCATAAAATATGCTAACGATAAGACCAACTTTGAGTACCTCAAGGAGATTGAAAATAAGGACCTTTATAAGATTTTTAAATACTTGACCATAGCTTACGAACAAATATGGTATGGCCAAATGCAGTTTGATGAGGTATATTTTCAAAATCTTCAACAGCAGTATAAAAGTTTTCACAATCAATTAGACCAAAAACAATATGCTTAAGCCTAAGAACTATATTCTGATTTTGGTTTTAGTGACCTTTGGTTCATTAGTCTTTTTAGAATCCACAGCTGAAAAACCTTTAGATTGGTCTGATAGCTATTGGAAAACGCATACTAAACCTTTTGGTGCTGAAGTTTTTCACCAAATTTTTACAGAACATCTCGAACAGAGTGAAGAAACTGAACAATCCGTTTACGAAGTGTTGACAGAAGAATATAAAACAGGCAATTATCTTTTTTTTAATGGCAGTTTAGGTTTTGGTGAATACGATATCAAAGAATTGTTATGTTGGATTGAAAACGGCAACACGGTTTTAATGTCGGCAGAATATTTTCCAAAAACCATTTTAGACACTTTAAATTTAAAAAAACAGAAATTTGTATTTGATAATCAGTTTTCCTATCAACCTAAAGTCGTTTTTGACACTACTAATCAAAAAGAGGTTTACAATTTTAAAAGAAATTTAAACGTTCAATATTTTACCAATACCGATACTTTAGACCACAAAGTTTTAGGTTATTCTAAAGTCATTAATGATGATAGTACTTCTACTCGATTTTTGCCTAATTTTATCAAAGCTCAATTTGGCCGTGGCGAACTTTACCTACACCTTTTTCCTAAGGCATTTACCAATTATTTTTTAGTTAATAGCGATAATGCCAATTATACCCAGCAAGTTTTATCAAGCTTAAATTATGACGAATCATTAATTGTAGATGAATATTACAAAGCGCAACGTGTAGTTCAACAGCCTCATTTATTACAATATCTCGTTGGCAACAAACATTTGCGTTGGGCGTATTATTTACTTTTACTATTAGCTGTAATTTATATTTTCTTTGAAGGCAAACGCAAACAAAAACCCATTAAAGTCGTTCAAGCTTACGAAAATAAAACCTATGCATTTACCAAAACCATCGCTGAGATGTATTATCGCAAAAAAGACCACAAAAGTATTGCGACTAAACAAATTGAGCATTTCTTCGACTTTGTGAGGTCTCAATACAATATTTCAACAACAAAATTGGACGATGAATTTGTAGCTCAATTAGCTTCAAAATCAGGTAAAACTCAACAAGATATCAAATCTTTATTAAAATATATCAAAAGTATTGAAAGTCAGAAATCAATATCAAAAGAACAATTACTTAAATTAGTAAAACAGCTATCAAATCTTAAAAATTAAGTCTATGGAAAATCAAAATATAAACCCCTCTGAACAATCTGATGATAACTCTAAACCATTAGAAGACAGAGCCGAAGTAGAATCTTTATCTGAAGATATGGCAACATCATCTTTAAATGAATATCAACAAATGGCTGAAGATTTAAAGGCTCAGCTTTCAAAAGTCATTGTAGGTCAAGATGATTTTATTGAGTTGCTTTTGGTGAGCTTGTTAACCAACGGCCACGTTTTAATAGAAGGCGTGCCAGGAATTGCTAAAACACTAACCGCTAAACTTTTTGCAAAAAGTATTAACGCCGATTTTAGTCGCATTCAGTTCACGCCAGATTTAATGCCAAGTGATGTGCTCGGCACCTCCGTATTTAATGCTGAAAAAGCTGAATTTGAATTTAAAGCTGGACCAATTTTTTCCAATATGGTATTAATTGATGAAATCAATCGGGCGCCAGCTAAAACCCAATCAGCATTATTTGAGGTGATGGAAGAAAAACAAGTAACAATAGACGGACATCAATACGATATGGAAGCACCATTTATGGTTTTAGCTACCCAAAATCCAATTGAACAAGAAGGCACTTATGCCCTACCCGAAGCCCAACTTGATAGGTTTATTTTTAAAATTAAACTCAGTTATCCCAACCTTGAAGAAGAAGTCAAAATTATAGACAAACATCACCAACATAAAGCTCAAAACTTTCTCGATCAAATTGAAACTGTAATTAACAAAGATACTATCAGTCAATTTAAAGCAGATATTCACAAGATCAATATTGAGCCTAAAATTATGTCTTATATTGCTGAAATTGTTCACAATACACGTCAGCATCCTCATTTATTATTAGGTGCATCGCCAAGAGCTTCTGTTGCAATTATGTTGACGGCCAAAGCATTTGCTATTTTAAACGGACGTGATTTTGTGACTCCTGACGATGTCAAACGCAGTTTAAAACCCGTATTAAACCACAGAATTGTTCTGTCACCCGAGCGTGAAATGGAAGGGATGTCAACCGAAGATGTGGTTGATATGATTGTAAAATCTATAGAAATACCAAGATAGTGTTTAAACTGCTCAAGCCTTTATATTTTACACGACGGTTTTTTACAGCCTTAATCAGTATAGCTATACTATTCTTTTTATCGTATTGGTTCAATGTGCTTTTTACTTTGGCCGCAATGCTGTTTTATGTCTTATTGATTTTGATTATCATCGATATTGCAGCTTTATTTCGCACTAAAGGTTTTTTTGCAGAAAGATTATTGCCTAATAAGTTTTCAAACAGCGATGACAATATAGTAATGCTCAATTTTGAAAATGGCTACAATTTTAAAATCAAATTACAAGTTATAGATGAAATTCCGGTGCAGTTTCAAAAGCGAGATTTTCTAAAAACACTGCAGGTTGACGCTAAACAACAAAAAACTTATGACTACCAACTCCGACCGACTCAACGCGGCGAATATTATTTTGGTCACCTAAATTGCTTTGTGTCTTCGCCCCTTAGCTTGACTAAACGACGATACAAGTTTCAAAACAAGCAAATGGTTAAGGTGTATCCCTCATTTATTCAAATGAAGAAATACGATTTCTTGGCTTTAGATAGGCAGTCTCGAGATTTTGGGATGAAAAAAATTAGACGTATCGGTCACAGTATGGAATTTGAGCAAATCAAAGAATATGTAAAAGGCGATGATATTAGAGATATCAATTGGAAATCTACAGCTAAGCACAACCAGTTGATGATCAATCAGTTTCAGGATGAAAAGTCACAACCCATTTATAACATTATTGACAAAGGACGTGTGATGAAAATGCCTTTTGAACAACTCAGTTTATTAGATTATGCCATTAATTCGGCATTAGCTTTTTCTAATATTGCCTTGAAAAAAAATGATAAAGTTGGGATGCTGACCTATTCAAAAACAATTGACAATTTCAGAAAAGCCCAATCCAGACTGTCACAAATTAATGTGATATCCGAAGCTTTATACAACATTAAAACCGACTATAAAGTCAGTGATTTTGGTTTGCTTTATGCGCATTTAAAACGAAAAATCACTCAACGCAGTTTGCTTTTTCTGTTTACTAATTTTGAACATATTTCTGCACTTGAGCGTCAACTCCCCTATCTTAAAGCCATATCAAGACAACACGTTTTGGTCGTTATCTTTTTTGAAAACACAGAGTTAGACCAACTTATACAGGCTGAAACAGAAGATTTACAAAGTATTTATCAAAAAACGGTAGCAACAGATTTTGCTTACAACAAACGCCTGATGGTAAAAGAACTTGAAAAAAATGGTATTCAAGCCATTTTGACTAAACCAAAAAATCTAAGTATTAATACCATCAATAAATATTTGGAGATAAAATCTAGAGGATTGTTGTAATTTGAATCAACAGAACCGATACAAAAATTACTAAGTCTAAAATAAGATCGATTTTAATTTTGAATTATCTATTGTTTATCATTTTTAAGTTATCATCAATTTTATTAAAAATTAATCACTTAGTTTCTTAAGTTATACAATAAATACTAACTTTGGTGTTTAAGTGTAAATTTAACTTCAAAACTCGTCTAAGTAACCTTAAACCATACAATATGTTTAAAATATATCAGCATCAAGACGAGATTGTACTCTCCAAAGCCAATCATATAGAAGCCAAGGTTAGCTTAACGCAACAAGGCGCAAGATTAAAATCTTTAGTGTTTAAAAACCATCACGTCATAGACGATTTAGAACATAAAACCTACAGTCATAGTCACGCTGGAGCAATTCTCTTTCCTTTTGTAAATAGAATAAAAGAAGGCCAATACGATTATGCTGGCAAAAGTTATCAACTAGACTGTAACGAACCCGGCTGTGATAACGCCATACACGGATTGATATTTGACAAAACTTTTAAAGTCACCGATATTAATGAAACTTCAAATTCAGCAAGTGTTCAATTAGATTATACCGAAACCAACCCACAAAAAGGTTTTCCATTTCCATATAAAATTCAATTAACATACACCCTAAATGAGTCATCTTTAAAATTAGAATTTAAAGTAAAAAATATTGGCGAAACCCCATTTTTATTCAATGTAGGCTGGCATCCTTATTTTTGCGTGAGTAATTTTGATACTGATTTTTTAGGTTTTAAAACAGATAAACAAGTTATTTTTAATGACAAGATGATAGCTTTAGGTACTGCAAAAGCCTTAATTGCAAACCCTTACTCCTTAAAAAACAAAATTTTAGATGACTGTTTTGTATTATCAGACAAAGCTGTTGAGTTTTATACAGACCACTATAAAGCCACAATTACAGGTCGTCCAAAATCTGACTATCTTCAAATCTATGCGCCACCTGGTGAAAATAGATTAGCCATTGAACCAATGACAGGAATATCAGACAGCTTTAATCATAAAAAAGGCATCCAGGTTTTAAGACCCAATGAAGTTAAAACCGAAACTTGGACAATTGATTTAAGTTAAAATCACACAATTCTTATTGTTTATTTGGGGCTTTTAACGGGCTTTCCGCTATATTTTTTTGTGATTTATCAAGTCTACGTAAGTGCTTTGAATGTGCCATTAAAAGTGGCACACTCAAAACACAACTCCGCTAAGACAAACCACAAAAAAGATGCCGCTTCAATCCCTAAGCCAGTTTGGCATAAGCATTAAAATAAATCAATAAAAATAAATTACTATTCATAAGCATCATTACGAAAACCTTATATTTGTTTTTAAATTTTAAAAATATATAAATTATGTCTGTCGCTAAAAAAGATTATAAACGCATAACGGTTAAGACTTTGGTAGATATGAAGCGTAAAGGTGAAAAAATAAGTATGCTCACTGCCTATGATTTCACCACAGCAAAAATAGTAGATAGCGCAGGCACAGACGTCATATTAGTTGGCGACTCAGCCTCAAATGTTATGGCTGGTCACGAAACCACATTACCTATAACATTAGACCAAATGATATATCACGCCTCAAGTGTAGTGCGTGCCATAAAGCGTTCATTAGTAGTTGTAGATTTACCTTTTGGCAGTTACCAAAGTGACCCTAAAGAAGCCTTGCGATCAGCCATTAGAATAATGAAAGAAAGCGGTGGCCACGCTGTTAAAATGGAAGGTGGCAGCGAGGTAAAAGATTCTATAAAACGTATCCTAAAAGCTGGAATTCCCGTTATGGGCCATTTAGGTTTAACGCCACAATCTATTTATAAATTTGGCACATATACCGTAAGAGCCAAAGAAGAAGCTGAAGCTGAAAAACTTAAAGCAGATGCTCTAATGCTTGAAAAAATAGGCTGCTTTGCTTTAGTTTTAGAAAAAGTACCCGCACATTTAGCTAAAGAAGTAGCTGAAAGTATATCAATTCCTGTAATCGGTATTGGTGCAGGTAATGGCGTTGACGGGCAAGTTTTGGTTATTACTGATATGTTAGGAATGGACAAGTCTTTCAGTCCACGCTTTTTAAGACGTTACGCCGATTTACACAAAATTATGAGTGATGCTATTGAAACTTATAATGGTGACGTTAAATCTAGAAATTTTCCTAACGAAGACGAGCAATATTGATATATTTTTTTACGAGTAAGATTTGGTTTTTAGCTTCTTTTAATTTCTTTTGCGATACATACACTTCTTATATTGTAAAATCTCAACGCTCGCCTTAACTGGGCACAATAATTATAGATACTGAAGATTAAATATATATTAAGTTTGAATTAAAAAAACAAAAAATGGTATAAAAAACTTCTATTTAGAATCTAAAATATGTTCAAATTCTAAGTAGAAGTATTAATATTTACAATAGAGAAAACAAGAAAATTATTTTATCCTAAGTACTTTTTAAGCATTTTATTTTTGGATTGGTGCTTTAAGCGTCTAATGCCTTTTTCACGGATTTGACGAACACGTTCGCGACTTAAGTCGAACATATCACCAATTTCTTGAAGCGTCATCGCTGGCTGATTTCCAATACCATAATTCAATCGGATAACATCAGCTTCGCGTTGAGAAAGTGTATCTAACGCACGGTTAATCTCTACACTTAACGAATCTTTCATCAATTGATCGTCTGGATTAGGCGACTCTGCAGAACTCAATACATCGTAAAGGTTAGAATCGTTTTCTCCTTCTTTAAAAGGCGCATCCATAGATAAATGACGACCAGAATTTTTAAGTGCAACTTTCACCTGAGATTCTGACATGTCCAGCTCTTTTGCAATTTCTATTGCAGAAGGTGGACGTTCATTAATTTGCTCTAAATGCGAAAAGGTTTTGTTAATTTTATTAATCACACCAATTTTGTTAAGCGGTAACCGAACAACTCTAGACTGTTCAGCTAATGCTTGAAGAATAGATTGTCTAATCCACCATACGGCGTAAGAGATAAATTTAAATCCACGAGTTTCATCAAAACGTTTGGCGGCTTTAACTAAACCTACATTACCTTCATTGATTAAATCTGGTAATTTTAAGCCTTGATTTTGGTATTGTTTAGCCACAGACACCACAAAACGGAGATTGGCATTGGTTAACTTTTCTAAAGCCACTTGGTCACCTTCCCTAATACGTTGAGCTAATTCCACCTCTTCTTCTGCGGTAATAAGATCAACTTTACTGATGTCTTGTAAATACTTGTCTAAAGATTTAGACTCTCTGTTGGTAACTTGCTTTGTTATCTTTAACTGTCTCATGTATGTGTTATGATTAATTTAGTTCGACATAATATGTTTTTTATTTAACATGACCAAATAATGTTTAATAAATTAATAATAATTAAGATATATAATATACAGTTCTCTTTATACCAACATGTTAAAAAAACTAAAAACAGCTATTGCTGACCATAAGAATGTTCTAATCCAATTGACTTTTACTAGTTTATAAACACTCTCAGAAATATTTTGAGATTTATCTATCTTGTGATGAAGTGGAACAAAAATAGCAAACGTCAAAATCCATGTTAATAATACTAAACCAATATCTAGTATGTGATATGAAGACCAATTTGAGATAAATAATAAAGTAAAACTAAGTATAAGCTGACTTAACATCAAAGGTAAAACGACTATTGTAATTCTTTTTGTGTAAAACTTATGCCATACTTTTAAGTCTTTTGTTCTATAATAATTAAAACTCGGATAAATTACCAACTGTACCAACCAAATTAAAACCAATAATCCAAAATCTGTTATAAGTTTAACAAATAAAAATTGATCTAGTTGCATATCAATCCATTAATTTCCACTGGTAGTTTTTATGAACTTTCCATAAAATGAAACCAAATGGAATCCACCAAATGAAATCATTAGTAATTAAAGTATAAAAGAATTCAAAAGGAATTTCACCACTAAGATATTGAATAAAAAATCCTAAGGGTCCAAATATTTTACCCAAAAATCCAACCGCAACAATTGGCCAATGTCTTAACGGACTGTAAGACGCCCACCAATAACCAAGTCCGTAAACACCAATTACCATGCCCATGCCCTGCCAAATCATAGTATGTGTAGGGTAAGCCATGCCAACAAGTTCAAAGAATTGATTGGGAAAGACAACGACCCACAAGCCCCATAGAACATTATAAATTGCAGCAATTCTTAAAATCAATTTCATGTCAAATTATATAAATACGAAATAAAATATTTAAAAGTTTTTTTAAGTTTTAAATACTAATAATCTTTTCATAAAAAAACCCTGCAGAGCGAATCGTACAGGGCTTCCAATCAATCATGAAAAACTACTATTTATCCCACTTTCGACCTTCAAATGCTTGGTCTAAAGGTGTGTTTGCGATGTGGTTGATATAATTGGAAAATGTTTTCATTCCTACAGCAGTAATTACCCCAGCAATGTGCTTATCAGTATATCCAGCAGCTTTAAGTGCTTTAGTAGAATCTTCAGATGGATAACCTCTTGATTCTACAACTTCTTTAGCATAAGCGCTTAATGCTTGAAGTTTTGCATCTGGAATTTCCTTACCATCTCTAATGGCATTGGTAATTTCTTCAGGTACATCACTTTGGTTATCAGCTATAAATGAATGTGCTGCAACACAATAGGTGCAACCATTTTCCACAGCAATACTCAGCAATAACACTTCTTGTTCAACTGAAGAAAATCCAGAATCTTGTCTGAACGTTTCATCAGCAGATGTATAAGCTTTTAACAACGATGGATTATTAGCCATAATTGCAAACAGGTTGGGTACCATACCCATATTATCTTTTGCAGATTGTAAAATTGTTTTCGCCTTTTCATCGGCATTATCGATAGTTTTTAATTCAAATGTTGACATAAATTATATTTTTTTAATAGGTCGGAAAATTATAGACAAACTTACATCTATATTTAGTTTAACTATAGGTTAACATAACGCGATTTTTATAGAAATTTATTATATTCTTTAAAATGTGCTTACAATAAAAAAGCCACTCACAAAAATATGTAAGTGGCTTATCATCAAAGTGATCGCGACAGGATTCGAACCTGTGACCGTCTGCTTAGAAGGCAGATGCTCTATCCAACTGAGCTACGCGACCGGCTTAAAAGAACTTTAAGAAAATCTCTCTGTCCTTTACTTAATTCAATATATCATGGTCGGCTTAGAAGGCATCCCGCACATGCGGGACAACTGAGCTACGCGACCTAAATTTATATACACTTTTGATTATAAATCCTTAAATCGGGTTGCAAAATTAGTATTTTTTTGGATATAAAAAATTATAAATACATTATTATTAATTTTATTTTATCTCTAAATCTCAATAATCCTTGTTTAATATTTAATTTGAGTCAATTCTGCTCAATTGATTTGTTTTATATTTGCTCTAGATTTTTACATATATGGAAAACCAAACTTCAGATTATAAAAAACAAAGTATAAACTACGGAATTATTTTTGGATTATACTCCTCTCTATTACTTTGGCTAAGTTTTAAGTTTAATTTCGAAAACAATATGCTAATGTCAATCATTTCTGTTTCTGTTGCAGTTTTATTAGTTTTCGTACCTATACATCAATATAAACTTAATAATGATAATATCTTAAAGTTAAGTCAAGCCATCAAAATTGGTTTAATTGTAGGCTTAATCAGTGGTTTAATTTACGGTATCTATACCTATTTGCATTATAAATCTGTAGATATTGAATTCATTCCAAAACAGATAGAAGAAAGTAAAATTGCCTTAGAGCAGACTAGCAGTAATATGTCTAAAGATCAATTAGAACAATCTAAAAAAATGATTGAAACCATGCTTGCACCTTTCACATTAGCCACGTTCGCTTTGTTTAATTTACTCTTTAAGTCTTTTTTTATTAGTCTAATCATTGGTTTGATAAAGAAAAATTAATTATGCTCATTTCCATTGTCATTCCCTTACTAAATGAAGCAGAGTCATTACTTGAGTTACATGCCTGGTTAAAAAAAGTCCTGGATGATAACAAATTTGAGTACGAGATTATTTTTATAGATGATGGTAGTTCAGACCATTCTTGGAATATTATTAAAAAATTAAAAAAAAATAACCCAGAAATAAAAGCCATTCGTTTTTCAAAAAATTACGGTAAATCTCAAGCTTTACATGCCGGGTTTAATATTGCTAAAGGCAATATTGTTTTCACGATGGATGCTGATCTTCAGGATAGTCCTGAAGAAATCCCTGAAATGATAAATATTTTAGAAGAAAATAAGCTTGACATTTTATCTGGATGGAAAAAGAAACGCTACGACTCCTTTTTATTTAAAAATTTACCTTCTAAGCTCTTTAATTATGCAGCAAGAAAAACTTCTGGATTAAAACTACACGATTTCAATTGTGGGTTAAAAGCTTACAGGAGGGATGTTATAAAATCTATAGACGTTAAAGGTGAAATGCACCGTTATATACCAGTATTAGCAAAAAATGAAGGTTTTAAACACATAGATGAAAAACCAGTCAAACATCAAGCTAGAAAATTTGGCCAAACCAAATTTGGAGCCGAGCGCTTTATAAATGGTTTTTTAGACTTAGTTTCTCTTTGGTTTTTCTCAAGATTTGGTAAAAGACCTATGCATTTTTTTGGTGCACTTGGTGTTTTAATGTTTATAATTGGTTTGTTTTCAGCAATTTATATTGGTGCTTCAAAACTTTATAAACTTTACAATGGTTTACCAAATATCTTAGTTGTTGATAATCCGTTTTTTTATATTGCTTTAGTCAGTATGGTTATAGGTGTACAACTGTTTTTAGCAGGTTTTATAGGTGAACTTATTTTAAATAATCAAGCTTCAAAACACAGATATAATATTTCAGAAAAAATTTAAATATGGACAAATCAATATTAAACAAAGCTCAAGAATGGTTATCTGAACCTTTTGATACCAAAACAAAACAAGAGGTCAAGCATCTTTTAGAAAACGACTTAAAATCTTTAGAAGATGCATTTTATACCAATATCAATTTTGGAACTGGTGGTATGCGCGGTATTATGGGTGTCGGAACTAACCGCATCAATAAATATACATTAGGTAAAAATACACAAGGCATCTGCAATTATTTAAAAAAAGTATTTCCTAATGACAAACATCGTATCGCTATAGCATACGACTGTCGTCATAACAGCCAAAGTCTTGCTAAAGTTGTAGCTGATGTGTTTTCTTCTAATGGTGTGAAAGTGTTTCTCTTTGAAGATTTAAGACCTACACCTGAGTTATCTTACGCGCTTAAACAACTAGATTGTCAATGTGGAATTGTTTTAACTGCAAGTCATAATCCTCCAGAATACAACGGTTATAAAGTCTATTGGGAAGATGGCGGTCAGTTAGTACCCCCGCAAGATCAAGAGATTATACAAGAAATTAATAGTTTAAAATTTAAAGACATTTCATTCCAACCCAAGGAAAACTTAATTACTTATATCGGTCAGGATATAGATGATAAATTTATTAAAGATTCCGTGAAAAATGGTCAAAAAAATATTCCCCAATCAGCTAGAGAAAATCTAAAAGTTGTTTTTACTTCTATTCATGGCACTGCTATAAAGCTAATTCCACAAACTTTAAATCAGGCAGGCTATACTGAATTAAATATTGTAGAAGAACAAGCAGAACCCGACGGTGATTTTCCTACTGTAAAATCACCAAACCCTGAAGAACCAGAAGCCCTTAAAATGGCCTTAGATTTCGCTGATAAAAATGATAGTGATATTGTTATCGGAACTGATCCTGATGGCGACCGCTTAGGTGTAGCAGTAAGAGATAACGACCAAAACATGGTGTTGCTAAACGGTAATCAAACCATGGTTTTGATGACTTGGTTTCTATTAGAAGAATACAAAGTTAATTTAAAAGGTAATGAGTTTGTTGCATCTACTATTGTCTCTACGCCTATGATGCGTGTAATGACCGAAAACTATGGTGTTGAGTATATGGAAACTTTAACAGGATTTAAGTGGATTGCTAATTTGATAAAAAGTAATCCAGATAAAATATTTATAGGTGGTGGAGAAGAAAGCTTCGGATTTATGGTCGGCGATTTTGTTCGAGACAAAGATGCAGTTACCTCTAGTCTACTCATTTGTGAAATTGCAGCTTATTTAAAATCCAAAAACTCTTCTTTATATAAAAAACTGATTGAACTTTATACTGAGCATGGGTTTTATAAAGAAAAATTAGTCGCCTTAGTAAAAAAAGGAATTCAAGGACAAAAGGAAATTCAAGAAAAAATGAAAGACCTTAGAAATCTTCCCTTAGAAAACATTTGTAATGAAAAAGTTGTTTTAGTTGAAGACTACCAAAACTCAACGGCCAAAAATCTTCAAAATCATGAAACTTCAAAACTAAATATTCCTCAATCTAATGTACTAATTTATTATACTGAGAATGGGACTAAAGTTGCAGCTAGGCCTAGCGGAACAGAACCCAAGATCAAGTTTTATATTAGTGTCAATACAACATTAGACAAAGTTGAAGATTTTCAAAAACAATCAATAACATTAGATAAGAAAATTGAGGAAATTGAAAATGAATTAGGTCTAGGCTAAAATTAAATCATAATTTGCAAAGAAGTTATAGATTTTTTTTTAAAAACAGCTAACTAAATAATTGAATCATTAGTTTTAGATACCTGAGAAATCAACAAAAATATACTTGTAAATAAAACAAAAAGAATCAAGGTCCAGTTTTTATTTATATTGATGAAACTTGTCCATAACCAATTCAATTCCTTAAATTTGTAGCTTAAAATTTGGAATAGCTATGTTTGATAATTTAAGCGATAAGTTAGATAATGCCCTACATCTTCTAAAAGGTCACGGGCAGATTACAGAAGTTAATGTTGCTGAAACTTTAAAAGAAGTAAGACGCGCCTTAGTCGATGCCGATGTCAACTTTAAGATTGCTAAAAATTTCACCAATACCGTTAAAGAAAAAGCTTTAGGGCAGAATGTTTTAAAAACATTAAAGCCCGGGGAACTCCTAGTTAAAATCGTTAAAGACGAGTTAACCGAACTTATGGGTGGTGATGCTGTGGGCTTGGATTTATCTGGCAATCCAAGTGTAATTTTAATGTCAGGCTTACAAGGTAGTGGTAAAACCACGTTTTCTGGTAAATTAGCAAACTTTCTTAAAAACAAAAAAGCTAAAAATCCTTTACTCGTTGCTGGTGATGTTTACAGACCTGCTGCAATTGACCAACTTCACGTAGTTGGAGAGCAAATTGGCGTTGAAGTCTTTTCCGATAAAGAAGAAAAAAATCCTGTTAAAATCTCAGAAAGAGCTATTGCTCATGCTAAAGCTAATGGCTTTGATGTTGTCATTATTGATACCGCTGGTCGACTGGCTATTGATGAAGTTTTGATGAAAGAAATTTCAAGTATCCACAATACTGTAAAACCAAACGAAACGCTTTTTGTGGTTGATGCCATGACGGGTCAAGATGCAGTCAATACAGCAAAAGCATTTAACGATGTTTTAGACTACGATGGTGTCGTATTAACCAAGTTAGATGGTGATACTCGCGGTGGTGCCGCCATTTCTATTAAATCTGTAGTAGATAAGCCATTAAAATTTATCGGTACCGGAGAAAAAATGGAAGCCATAGATGTTTTCTACCCTTCGCGTATGGCCGATAGAATTTTAGGAATGGGCGACGTAGTTTCTTTGGTAGAACGAGCCCAAGAACAATACGACGAAGAAGAAGCCCGTAAAATGCAAAAGAAAATTGCAAAAGATAAATTTGGTTTTGATGATTTTCTAAAGCAAATCCAACAGGTCAAGAAAATGGGGAATATGAAAGACCTTATGGGTATGATTCCTGGCGCAGGCAAAATGATGAAAGATGTTGATATTGACGATGATGCTTTTAAAGGCATTGAAGCAATAATAAAATCTATGACGCCCGATGAACGTCAAAATCCTAAACTTTTCAACGCAAGCCGTAAAAGAAGAATTGCAAAAGGCTCAGGCACGACTGTTCAAGAAGTCAATCAGCTTTTAAAACAATTTGGACAGATGAGTAAAATGATGAAAATGATGCAGGGTGGTGGTGGCAAAAAGATGATGCAAATGATGAGTCAGATGAAGTAGTGTTTTTTAGTAAGTAGTGAACAGTGAGCAGTCTACAGTTATCAGACAGAAGAGAGTAGTAATCATTGAGTAGTCAATGAGAGCAACAATCGATAAATAGCATGAGTTCAAAATGAAAATTTTAAATTATGGATTTTAAAAAATTGTTGGCTTATAAAAAAGCATTTGAGCTTGCTATGATAATTTTTAAAGTTTCAAAATCTTTTCCAAAATCCGAAACTTATCCTATAACTGACCAAACAAGAAGATGCTCTAGATCAGTGTGTTCGAATATAGCTGAAGCTTACAGGAAAAGAAGTTACCCGAAGCACTTTACTAGTAAGCTCTCAGACTCTGATGCAGAAAATTCTGAAACAAGTGTTTGGATAGATTTTGCTCTAAAATGCCAATATATCAATAATGATATTTATAATCTTATTGATAGAAATATAGAAGTTGGAAAACTAATTAATAATATGATTAAAAATCCAACAAAATTTGGAGTGAAAAATATTGATTAATAGTGGGCAGTTAGCAATTGGCAGTCGCAGTTAGCAGTGGACAGTCGCAGTTAGCAGTTAGCAGTGGGCAGTCAGCAGTCACAGTATGTAATAAACTGAAGACTGATAACTGAATATAATAAGAACTAAAACCAAAAAAAGATGACCATACTAGACGGCAAAAAAACAAGTCAAGACATTAAGGATGAAATCAAATTTGAAGTTGATAAAATGAAGCAACGTGGTGAAAAAGTACCACATTTAGCGGCTGTTTTAGTGGGTAATGACGGTGCGAGCTTGACTTATGTTGGAAGTAAAGTGAGATCTTGTGAGCAAGTGGGTTTTGAATCTACTTTAATCAAAATGCCTAGCACTACTAGTGAAATTGAACTTTTAGACAAAATTGAATCCCTCAATAATGATGATAATATTGATGGCTATATTGTTCAGCTACCTTTACCAAAGCAAATCAATACCCAAAAAGTTTTAATGCAGGTTGACCCTGATAAAGATGTAGACGGATTTCATCCTACAAATTTTGGAAAAATGGCTTTAGATATGACGACTTTTATTCCAGCGACACCATTTGGAATTTTAGAACTCATAGAACGTTATGGTGTTGAAACCAACGGCAAACATACTGTAGTTATTGGTCGGAGTCATATTGTAGGACGCCCAATGAGTATTTTGATGGGCAGAAAAGGTTTTCCTGGAAATTCAACCGTTACACTTACT
>JASMTR010000133.1:0-9960 GCA_041694175.1 Bacteroidales bacterium | reverse complement strand
TAAAGGAACAAGGACTTTGATTTCCGGTGTATTTCCACTTTTTGAAATACAAATAACGATATCATCTTTTAAAATCGTTCCTAAGTCACCGTGAATGGCATCGGCTGCGTGCATAAAAACTGCTGGCGTACCCGTTGAGTTCATAGTAGCAACAATTTTTTGTGCAATGATAGCACTTTTACCAATACCTGTGATAACTACACGTCCTTTTGATTTTACAATAAGTTTGATGACTTCTTCAAAATCTTGATTAATATATTGATTCAAATCATCAATAGCTTCCGCCTGCATTTTAATGCTGTCTTTTGCGAAATTTTTTATTTGAGAAAAATCCATAATTTTATATTTGACTTGCAGACTTTAAAATATTGCGTATATTTAGGTTTGCAAATGTAAGTAAAACAAAAATAAATTGGAGTCAAAAGTATTACACCAACAATTAAAAAAAATATTCGGGTTTTCAGAATTTAAAGGTCTTCAAGAAGGCGTTATAAAAAGCATACTAAACAATCAAAACACATTTGTTATTATGCCTACGGGTGGTGGCAAATCTCTATGCTATCAGCTCCCTGCATTAATATCTGAAGGAACGGCTATAGTCATATCCCCGTTAATTGCTTTGATGAAAAATCAAGTCGATACCTTGAGAAATCTGTCTGACAAAGAAAGCGTTGCTCACGTTTTAAATTCATCTTTAAATAAAACCCAAATCCGTCAAGTAAAACAAGATATATCAGATGGACATACAAAATTACTTTACGTTGCACCAGAATCCTTAACCAAAGAGGAGTATGTCGATTTTTTGAAAACTCAAAAGATTTCTTTTTTAGCTATTGATGAAGCACATTGTATTTCTGAATGGGGTCACGATTTTAGACCCGAGTACAGAAACATCAAAAAAATATTAAACCGGATTGGCGATGATATTACTATCATTGGCTTAACCGCAACAGCAACTCCAAAAGTACAAGAAGACATTCTTAAAAACTTAAGAATGTCTGATGCTAATTTGTTTAAAGCTTCATTTAATAGGCCTAATCTTTACTACGAAATCAGACATAAAACGGCCAACGTCGATAGCGATATCATAAAATTTGTCAAGCAAAATGAAGGTAAAAGCGGAATCATTTATTGTTTAAGTCGAAAACGCGTAAGCCAACTAGCTCAAACCTTACAAGTTAATGGTGTAAAAGCCGTACCATATCACGCTGGACTTGATGCTAAAACTCGTTCTAAGCATCAAGATATGTTTTTGATGGAAGATATTGATGTTGTTGTTGCTACAATCGCTTTTGGAATGGGTATAGATAAACCTGATGTCCGTTTTGTCATTCACAACGACATTCCAAAAAGTATTGAAAGTTATTACCAAGAAACAGGTCGTGCTGGTCGAGATGGTGGAGAAGGCCATTGTTTAGCATACTACAGTTATAAGGATATTGAAAAGCTTGAAAAGTTTATGAGTAACAAGCCTTTAGCTGAACAAGAAATAGGCTATGCACTTCTTCAAGATGTCGTTGCCTTTGCGGAATCTCCTATCTCAAGGCGAAAATTCATATTACACTATTTTGGTGAAGATTTTGATAATGAAACTGGCGAAGGTGGTGATATGGACGATAACGTAAGATATCCCAAAAAAACCATTGAAGCCAAAGATGAAGTCGCTTTGTTAATTAAAACGGTTAAAGAAACAGGCGAGCTTTATAAAATGAAAGAGCTTGTTAATATACTTATAGGTGTTTCAAATGCGTTAATTAAATCTCATAAAACTGATGAAGCAGATATTTTCGGACAAGGCAAGGATAAATCAAAAGAATTTTGGAAAGCTTTAGTTAGACAAGTGCTCGTAAACGGCTATTTACACAAAGAAATTGAAACCTATGGTGTTGTTAAATTAACCGAAAAAGGGGAAGCTTTCTTAGCAAAGCCAGAGTCTTTTATGATGGCCGAAGATCACGACTATTCTGATGATAAACCTGCAGTCAATGTCAATACAAGTGGCGGCAGCGACCCTAAGCTACTCAAAATGCTGAAAGATTTACGTAAAAAAGTAGCCAAACAAAAAGAAGTTCCACCTTTTGTTATTTTTCAAGATCCATCTTTAGAAGATATGGCTCTTAAGTATCCTATAAATACTGAAGAGTTGAGCTATATACACGGTGTAGGTGAAAGCAAAGCTCGAAAATTTGGAAAGAAATTTATTGATTTAATTCAAAGATATGTTGATGATAATGATATTATCAGACCAGATGATTTGGTGGTTAAATCTACTGGTGCTAATAGTGCCAACAAACTTTATATTATCCAAAATGTAGATCGCAAACTACCATTAGTCGATATTGCAAGCTCTAAAGGTTTAGAAATGAGCGAACTCATTAAAGAAATGGAAGCTATAGTCTATAGCGGAACTAAACTTAATATTTCTTATTGGATAGACGATATGCTCGACGAAGATCAACAAGAAGAAATTCACGAGTATTTCATTGAAGCAGAATCAGATAGTATTGAAGAAGCTATTGAAGAATTTGATGGCGATTATGAAGAAGACGAAATGAGACTATATAGAATAAAGTTTATTAGTGAGGTAGCTAATTAATTCCATCGTTCATCAAAATCTAAATCTTCAAAACTGTCTATATCTAAACCATCATTTTCAAGTTCATCACTAAATTCATCGCTAAATTGGTCAAACATATCCGCTTCAAATTTTTTTTCAGGTGGATTTTCTGGCAATTGGCCTTGAGCAAAGAGTAAATCAGGATAATTTCGACTTGATTCGGGTTCGGTAATGTCTGCTAATTCCACATAAAACGTCCACATATTTAAAAAATCATAAACGTAAATCAGTTTGGTTTGCTTTTCAGATAAAATATCTTCTAAATAGGTTTCGTTCATCATTTTTAGATCGGCCTGACCATCACTCATATCTTCTAAGGCAATCTCTTCACCTTGATTCCAGTCCTCATCAGCTTTGTAAAACGACGCAATTTCTTGCCCTTCAAAACCGAAAGCTTGAATAATCGCGAAATGCAAATCTTCAAATGTATCATCCTTGCGAATACCAATATCTCTAAAGACATCATCTAATACATCAAGCGTGACTCTAAATTTATAAATCATACTGTTTTAATTTGTTTTGAGTTTCTCCGTATTTTAACGAAGATATAAAATTGTAAACTAAACATCAAAGCTGCAATGACTAAATGTAAAGGTTGCGTTAGAAAAGGAAAGTCAAAATAGTACATCAAAATACCAGTTAAAATTTCTGCACCAATGGCAAATAATAATCCATTTGTTAGTTGGTCGAGATTGAAGCGATATTTTTTGTTCATAAACCAAATCAGCATATTGACCAATAAAACTATAGTTGAAAATGTGCGGTGAATGTAGAATTTTATATCAGGATTGTTCAGCCACAATTGTTTTTGTTCATAGCCAACAGCTCTAACTGTTTCATCGACAAATTGCCGAACTTGAGTCCCTAAACCGATTTGTATTAATGATAAAATCAAGCTAAAAACGACAAGATATTTAAACTTAGACGTGGTTTTAATTTGATCACTTTCAGGTTTAGAAATATGAATAATGTAAAGCAATAATGCAACAATAACTAATGCCACTATCATATGAATAGTGATTCTTGCAGGGAGCAAATTAGAATATACTACAGTTGCGCCTAGCCAAGCTTGAAATAGCAATAAGACTAAAGTGATAAAAGACCACAAGATAAGTTTGGGTTTAGATTTGCGCAACCAAAATGAGCTGACAAACATCAGCAAAACAAAAACACTCGATAAAGCGCCAAAAAGCCTATTAATGTATTCTATCCAAGTGTGCCAAACATTAAATTCAGCATAGTCGTGTTTATCGTAATTATTCCAATTATTTTGATTAAAATTTTGATATGAAGCAAACTTGTTTTTAGCCACCTTTAAGTTTTCGTCGACGATAATCACTTGACCTTTAAAGTAGTTGTGTTTTGGCTTCCATTCAAGCTGCTCTCGTTCAGTAGGAGGGATATAATATCCAAAACACTTTGGCCAGTCTGGGCAACCCATACCACTACCTGTCATCCGGACTACAGCCCCAGCTATGATAACAAGGTAAATGATAATTAGAGAAGTTCTAGCAAATTTTCTAAACATATTTGCAAAGATAATCTAAGCAATTCAACAGGCTTGTAAGAAAGCACTGGAATTCAATAAAAATTAACGAAGTTAAAAGTATACTTATCTTAGTTACCCAGCATTACAGGCATAACCAACATAGTTACTTGTTCACCATCTTCAAGACCGTCAACAGGTGTAAGAATACCAGCCCGGTTTGGCATACTCATAGCTAACTGCACTTCTTTTGAAGTCAAGTTGCTCAACATTTCAATTAAGAAACGAGAGTTAAAACCAATTTCCATATCATCACCGTTGTATTGGCAATCAAGGCGTTCTTCTCCAGAATTTGAATAATCTACGTCTTGTGCTGATATTTTAAGTTCAGCACCATTCAATTTTAGTTTAATCTGGTGAGTGGTTTTATTGGCAAAAATAGAAATACGCTTTACTGTATTTAAAAATTGAGTGCGGTCTATAATGAGTTTATTTGGATTTTCAGACGGGATAACCGCTTCGTAGTTTGGATATTTACCATCAATTAATCGACAATTAAGCTCAAAATCTTCAAAAGAAAATTTAGCATTAGTTTCATTGAATTCAATATTGACATCTTCTTCGCTTCCACTCAAAATACTTTTAAGAAGATTAAGTGGTTTTTTAGGCATGATAAACTCAGCTTGCTTGTCGCTTTGAATATCGTCTCTAGTGTATTTAACCAATTTATGAGCGTCTGTTCCTACAAACCTTGTGTCATTTTCTAAAAATTGAAAAAATACGCCATTCATAACAGGTCTTAAACTATCATTTCCTGTAGCAAAAATAGTTTTATTAATTGCCGTTGCTAAAGTGTCAGCAATAATTTTAGAAGTGCTTGCATCTTCAACTTCTACGGTATTTGGAAAATCTTCAGGATTGACGTAAGCCAACTCAGACTTTCCGCCCTGATAGCTAATCTCAACAGTATTATTATCTTTGACTTTAAAGGCTAAAGGCTGTTCAGGAAATGTTTTTAAAGTATCTAATAATATTTTTGCAGGTATGGCAAAATTAATTTTAGACTCAGATTCTACATTTAGTGTAACAGATATAGTTGACTCTAAGTCTGAGGCAGATACTCTCAAGGTATTATGGTTAAGCTCAAACAAAAAATTGTCAAGAATGGCTAAAGTATTTGAATTGTTGATAATGCCACCTAAAACCTGTAGTTTTTGTGACATATAAGAGCTAGATACAATAAAATTCATATTTTAACTTTTTTAAAAAACAAATATATTTTAAATATTGCTAAATTGCTTCAAATTGTATCATATTTATCAAATATATCTTTTATGAGTTTTAAGAATCAACTAGTTTTTATTTTAATTTTTGTTATCAGCTTTCAATCAATTGCTCAAACTAAAGAGGAAAGAAATAAAATAGTTTCAAACTATAATCTTGAGTTTTTAAGAGAGTTATCAGAAGAATTTTTAAAAAATTATAAAAAAGAAAAAAGAGAAGCACTTTTATACGCATCAACCCATAACATTGAAGTTGTCAAGCAGCAAGAAAATGGTGGTATTTCAGTTTTAGAAAGGATAATGGACGACGGTACGCTTATATATGTGTCAACATTTAATTCTGGAGCTGCCGAAACCATAAATACAAATTTATTATATTCTAATGCTGCTTTAGGCTTGTCATTAGATGGCCAGGGTATGACATTAGGGATATGGGATGGAGGAATAGTAAGGTCTTCTCATCAAGAATTAATCAATAGAGTGACTCAGCTAGACAACCCTAATGGATTAAGTAGTCATGCAACTCATGTTGCAGGAACTATGATTGCATCTGGTGTAAATCCCAGTGCCAGGGGTATGGCTTTTGGAGCCGAGCTCTCTGCTTATGATTTTGGAAATGATTTATCAGAAATGACTAATGAGGCTTCAAACGGCATGCTTGTTTCAAATCATTCTTATGGATTAAGTCCTGCAGCTATTCCAGATGCATTTTTTGGAGCTTACCTCAGTTTTGCAGCTAATTTAGACCAACTGGTGTTTAATGCACCATATTATTTACCGGTTATATCCGCAGGTAATAGTAGAAATGTTCCACCATCACAAGGAGGCCCTTTTAACGATACAAAAAATGGATTTGATTTAATTTCTGGTCAGAATTTATCTAAAAATATACTTACTGTAGCTAATGTATTAGAAGTTAATAATTACGTAGATGAAACTAGTGTAGTAATGTCAAGCTCTAGTAGTTGGGGACCTACAGACGACGGTAGAATTAAACCAGATATTTCTGCAAAAGGAACCAACACCTTTTCAAGTATAGCAAATTCCGATAGTGCTTATGCTAACTTTTCAGGTACATCTATGTCTGCACCAAGTGTAAGTGGGAGTATTGGATTATTGCACCAACATCATAACAATATGTATAATGAGTTTCTGACTGCTGCATCAATGAGAGGCTTGGTTATTCATACGGCTAGAGAAGCAGGGAATGCGCCTGGGCCAGATTATAAATTTGGTTGGGGCTTAATGGATACCGCTGAAGCAGCTAATTTAATTTCTAATAAAAATTTTACAAGCATTATTGAAGAAAATACACTTAATCAAAATAGCACGTACTCAATTACTGTCAATGCTGTTGATCCTAATACCCCTTTAGTTGCAACAATTGCTTGGACTGATCCAGCTGGAACTCCTCAAGATGTTTCCATAGCTGATGATCCTACGCCAAAATTAATTAACGATTTAGATATAAAAATTACAGCTCCAGATGGATTTACTGAATTTTTACCATGGACTCTAGATGTAACTTCACCTAACTCAGCAGCAACAAATGGAAATAATATTGTAGATAATGTAGAAAAAATTGAAATAGGAAATGCAGTTGGACAATATACTATTGAAATTTCTCACAAGGGTGTTTTACAAAATTTATCTCAAGATTACTCTTTAGTTATAAGTGGTATTGCAGAATCCAGTTTTGCTGTACAAACCGATATCCCTAACCGTTCGTTTTGTGCTGATGAAACTGCTATTTTTGAATTAGAGGTTAATTCTATCAACTCTTTTAATGGAAATATAAGTCTTAGTGTTAATGGCTTGCCTCCATATCTAACTTCCTCATTTTCAACCTCTACAGTTACTAACCAAGGTGATACCACTTTAAGTTTAGGTAATTTATCATCAGTTCCAGTAGGAGATTATCCATTTACAGTAGTAGCTACTTCTTCAGGAGAAAGTTTTAGCTTTGATTTAAATCTCAAAATAGAGTCTGCATCAGCTTTACCTTCTTTAGTTCTTAACGGACCGAATACCAATGATTTGACTGGTCTATCTCCAGTCTTAAATTGGAATGCCATTGCTGAAGCAACTTCTTATGAGATTCAACTTTCAACTTCTTCAAACTTTGATACCTTGTTATTTAGTTTGATAACTGAAAATACTCAAGTAAGTACACCAGAATTAGATTCTAATCAACAATACTATTGGAGAGTAAGGCCTTTAAGTAGCTGTGTAACTGGACTATTTACTAATAGTGATTTTAGCACTAAAGTTCTAGAATGTTTACCTTTAGCCTTTTCTTCTGACACACCAGTAAACATAATAAGTACAGGCCCTAATACAACACAATCTACAATTAATATTTCAGGAATACCCCAAGGTAGCACCTTAGAAGATATTAATGCTAATTTTGAACTTACTCACACCTGGTTAGCAGATTTAGTGGTGACATTAACAAGTCCTGTTGGAACCACTATTACTTTGCTAGATCAGCCCTGTGATGATTTAGATGATGTAGATGTTACTTTTGATGACAAAGGGACTTCTCAGAGTTGTAGTGATTTAATTCCTCCTGCCTTATTTGGTGTGATTAAAGCTGAAGATAAATTATCATCTTTTGCTGGAGAAGATCCTAATGGAAATTGGGTTTTAACGGTTCAGGATATGTTTCCAGGTGATGGTGGAAGCATAGATAATTTTGGAGTAGAAATATGTTATGAACAAGTTCTTTCAGTAAACGATGTTTTATTAGCAGACTTTAAAATTTACCCCAATCCTACCTCAGGACAAGTGGAATTGAGTTTTAATCAAAATACTGGTCAAGAACTTAAAGTTGACGTAATAGACCTCAATGGAAGAATTTTAAAAACTTTTGATATTAAAAATCCTTCAAACCAGATCAGTTTTAATTTAAGTGATTTAAGCTCAGGTATTTATTTTGTAAGTATGAAATCAGAAAATCAATCTGCTGTCAAAAAATTGATTTTAAAATAATATTTCAATTTTTGAATGACTAATATGAATTATTATGTTGATGTAATTTTACCTTTGAATATTCAAAACCTGCTCACCTATAGTCTTAGTGAGGAAATTCATCAACAATGTCAAATTGGTTCGAGAGTAGCTGTTCCTTTGGGTAAAAATAAACTGTATACGGCTGTTGTTGTTAATATTCACAGTAACAAACCCTTGCATTATGAAGCAAAACCTGTAAAGGAAGTCTTAGACTACTTTCCTATCATCACAATTAATCAACTAAAGCTTTTCAAATGGGTTAAAAATTACTATTTATCATCTTTTGGTTTAATTCTCAAAGCTTGCTTACCAAGTGCTTTGCTGATTCAGAGTGAAACTTTAATTCAGCGTAATGAAGAGATTGATTATTCTGAAAAAGATTTGTCTGATGAAGAATTTCTACTTCTTGAAGCCATTGATAAACAGTCGCAAATCAAAATGAGTGATGCTCAAAAAATTTTGGGAAAAACCTCAGGCTTGAAAGTTGTAAATCAATTGATAAATCAAAATTTAATTCACATAGACAGACAGGTTAAACGTCAGTACAAGCCTAAACTCAAAACCTATATCAGAATAGCAGAACACTACAAGTCTTCAGAGAATTTAAAACAATTATTAGACAATTTAGGTCGAGCAGAAAAACAAAAAGAAGTGGTTCTTCACTATTTTAAATTACAAGCTAAGTCGAATAAACCGATTTCTAAAAAAGACTTTAAATCGCAAATTGATGCCAGTGATTCCGTTTTAAATACTTTAGTTGATAAAGCTATTATAGAAGAATACAACGTTCAAGAAGATCGAATTAAAAATGACCAGAAACCAGAAGCTAACGCACTTTTGTTGTCAAATGCACAAGAAAATGCCTATCAAGAAATAAAATCACATTTTAAAACAGACAAAGTTGTTTTGTTTAAAGGTGTAACTTCATCAGGAAAAACAGAAATATATCTGAAACTGATAGAAGAACTATTAGCGAGACAACAACAAATCTTGTATTTGTTACCTGAAATAGCTTTAACAACTCAACTCATACAGCGCATTAAAAACCAATTTGGTAAACAGGTTTTGGTTTATCACAGTAAATATTCAACCAATGAACGTGTAGAAATTTATAAACACGTTTTAAGTGCAGATTCAGGTCAAATTATAGTTGGGACGCGTTCTTCCATTTTCCTGCCTTTTCAAGATTTAAAACAGATTATAGTTGATGAATCTCACGAAAATAGCTTTAAACAATTTGATCCATCACCGCGTTATCACGCTCGTGATATTGCTGTAGTTTTAGGGCAAATTCATCAAGCTAAAGTTTTAATGGGTTCGGCTACACCGAGTTTGGAGAGTTTTTATAATGTCAATACAGGAAAATTCAAATATGTTGAACTCAACAAACGCTATGGCGACGTCAAACCGCCAGTCATTAAAACCATTGACTTAAAAGACAAATACAAGCGAAAAAAAATGAAAGGTCATTTTTCTGATGAGCTTGTAGAACGCATAGAAGAAACTCTAAATCGTGGTAAACAAGTTATTATTTTTCAAAATCGAAGAGGATATTCTCCAGT
>JASMTR010000132.1:0-3386 GCA_041694175.1 Bacteroidales bacterium | reverse complement strand
CGGTGATCAAAGTTTATTTATAAACAAATCTCTTTTTGAAGAAATTCAAGGTTTTGACGAACGCTACCTTATTTTTGAAGATCATGAAATATTAGGCAAGATTTACAACAAAACAAAATTTAGTGTAATTCAAAAGCCTTTGGTGTCATCAGCAAGAAGGTTTCGCGAAAAAGGCATTTTAAAACTTCAATTGTTATTTTGGGCAATATATTTTAAGAAATGGTTAGGCGCAACACCTGAGGAATTGTTTGTTTTTTATAAAAAATATATTGATTAAAAATTAGTTTTTTTCAGCCTTATAGAGTTCAACTACTTTTTCAAGTTCGTCATACCAATCTTGACCAAATTTTTTGATTAGAGCATCCTTCGTGAATTGATAAACCGGCGTTTGAAGTTCCTTGCCTAATGCGCAGGCAGGCGAACAAATATCCCAGCGATGATAATTCACCGCTTGATATTTTGATAATTTTTGAACTCTTACAGGGTATAATTCACAAGAAATGGGTTTTTTAAAATGTATTTTGCCTTCTCGATAAGCTTTTTCAATACCACATAAAGCAACACCTTTCTCATTAAAAGTGACATAAGCACATTCTTTACCATTAACTAGAGGCGTTTCCAAACCTTCAAAATCTGACACGACATAAGTACCTTGCTCCTCTATAGCTTTTCGGCCTTCAGGTCTTAAGCCAGATTTAATTTTTGGATAAATTTTCTCTAAAGTTGCTTTTTCATGCTCTTCCACAGGTGCGCCAGCTTCACCTGCGACGCAACATTCGCCTTTACAGGCTGAAAGATTGCAGGTAAAGTCGTTATCTAATATTTCTTCTGAAACGAGAGTGTCTTGGATTTGAAACATATTGCAAAGGTACAAAAACACTTAACGATTATTTAATTAATTATTTCACTTAAAGACTATTGTCAAACTAAAATTTCAGATTACTTTTGCCGGCTAATTTTTTTAGATATGGGTTTAGATTTTAAGCAAATTTTTACAGCAGGAATGATCCTGTTTGCCGTTATCGATATATTAGGTAGTATTCCTATTATCATTGGTTTAAGAAAGAAAGTGGGGCATATTCAGAGTGAAAAAGCCTCTATTGTCGCTGCTATTTTGATGGTGGTTTTCCTATTTGTAGGTGAAGAAATTTTAAAACTTATCGGTATTGATGTCAACTCTTTTGCGGTGGCTGGAGCCTTTATTATTTTCTTTCTCGCTATTGAAATGATTTTGGGCATTCAGTTATACAAAGATGACGCACCAGAAACGGCAGCCATAGTGCCTTTGGCCTTTCCTCTTATTGCTGGCGCAGGGACAATGACGACTCTTTTATCTTTAAAATCTGAGTTTGAAACCATCAATATTATTGTGGCAATTATTGTCAACGTTATTGTGGTTTACGCCGTTTTAAAATCCTCTAAAAAGTTAGAACGCATTTTTGGAAACCAAGGTATAACAGTGATCAGAAAGATTTTTGGTGTTATTTTATTAGCCATTGCCGTTAAACTTTTTGCGACAAATGTGACTAATATTTTATAGATCTTGAGCTGGTTTTAAAGCCTTTTTTTAAGTTTTTTATTTTTAAACCACCCTCTATTTTTGGTTTTAAAGGGTGGTTTGAAGTTAAAATAATTCTGGAAAAATTAATTTATTATAAACCCAACTATTTTTTGAGTTTTTCTTCAAAATTTGAGTGTATCCAATATTTGAATGTTTAATATAAACCAAAGCAAACCTATTATCCTTTGTAAATAAAGGCTTTGATATAAAATAGTTTTAAACTGTTTTTTAGAATTATTTTGCTTTTTGTTTTTCCATTCTGAGTTTTTACTTTTTTGTTCAATTAAAAAGGCATAATTTTTTAGGTTAAAAACTCTTTCTATAACAGTATTATTTTTAGAGAAACCACTAATTTGTTTGACACTGTCAAGTTTTTTTAATTTATTTTCTTATTCTAGATTTTTAAGTATTCTAATTTAGAAATTAAATAAATATTATTATTTGGTTTTTCTAAATAACATTAAACACGTCATAAACATATTAGCTACAAGGAGTGCCTTTAGCTTGAGGTTCATTTTCTTGTTCATAAAAAGTTGAAAGCATGATTCAGAAAAGAGACTAACAATTAGATTGATAGCCTCTTGAGTAAAAGCACTATCTCAATGAAGGTATTAAGAAGGCTTGAGTCTTTTTTAAAAATGTCTTGTCCTGAAATTCTAAAACAATTTTAATTTGTTCATAATTAGATACTTCCTCTACTTTTTTTACGATTGGCATAATCACTCCTTTAATAAAGTAAAGTTTTGAATAGGCAAATTCACCTGTATTTCTAACTGAAATTATCAAGTTTGATATTACACCACCATATTCTTCAAATAACCCTTCGGGTGTATTAATCGGATCAGATTGTTCCAAGATAGTAATCTTAGAACCACTTAAAACTTTTGAATAAATATTCTCCCAATAGATGTTAGCTAAAATATAGTTTAAGTCTTCATCATGTTGGTGTTCAGATAGTTCAAGTGTTTGACTAAAAGCTATATTACTTATTAAAAATAAAACTGCTATAATTATCTTTTTCATATAAGTTAATTTTTATCTGACAGAAAAATGAATGTGATCTTGATGACCTCCAACATTATAGGACAAATCCCATGTATTTGAACCAATAAAAAATTTATGTTTAAAGTGTGGCCCAAAATTCTCACGAACATTTTGAAAATCGTCCATGGCTTCCTGTAATTCTATTATCTGCTGAGTTAATCCTGAAACAATCATTTTTTGACCATTTATTCTACTGATATCAACAGCAGTTCCTTTATAGTGATTACTATCTGTACCATGTTTACCATTAGTTGTAGCCATAACATAAATATCCGTTATTTTTTCAGAATCTTGTAAGTTATTATTAGCTTGATTTAGAGCAAACTTTATACCGTCTATTAATAAGGTAGCTACCTCCTGATCAGCATTTTGCTTATCAGATTTTGTGACACCAAAAGTAACGTTTACAGTATCTCCGTTATCTAATAGTAGTTGGTTAGGTATTTTTTCTTTAAATCCATTAAAATCAAACCCATCATCAGATGTTGGAGTTTCTATATAAAGCTCCTCCCAATTCACCTCAGCATCGGGGTTGTTTTGTAGCTCTTGAACTGCAGCATCAAAAAACGCCTGCGCCTCAGCGGTGACTTGTCCGTTTTCTAGATTGCTAAACATCAATTTAATTTTGAACTCACGACATCTAAGTCATTTATCATACCTATTTTATCAATTACTCTGACTTAAAGATACTACTTTTTTTACAAAACCACCCTCTACTTGGGGTTGTAGAGGGTGGTTGATTTATATTAATCGGATACCTTAGTTAAAATAATATCCGTTG
>JASMTR010000131.1:0-3415 GCA_041694175.1 Bacteroidales bacterium | reverse complement strand
AAGTAAAAAGCACCAACGACAAGTTTAATGCTCAAAAATTTAATTATGCTTTAAACGAAGTAACCATAAGTAGAAAAGATACGACTTCTATGATAAGTATAGATACTTGGATAGACGGTGAGCACATTGGAGCTTATTGGTCTGATGGACTTATCATATCAACACCTACAGGTTCAACGGGGTATTCATTAAGTTGTGGTGGACCGATTATTACACCTCAAACCCAATCTTTTGTTTTATCGCCAATTGCGCCTCACAATCTGAGCGCACGACCTTTAGTTGTTCCTGACAAGACAAAAGTGAGACTTAAAATTTCTGGTCGAGAAGATAATTTTTTAATATCGATGGATTCTAGAATCAATATTTTATCACAAGACGATGAGATTTTAATCAAAAAAGCCAACTTTAGTATTAAATTGGTTTCTCATAAGGATAATAGCTTTTTAAAAACCTTACGAACAAAACTACTTTGGGGTAAAGATCAACGGAATTAACCCAAATTGTGCATTAGAGCACAATTCTAAATAATAGCCGACTAAAACATAGTTTTGTCGGGGGTTTTTGAAGAATGACATTCATCGTCAGTATAACCCTGCAAAAATGCTCATAGTTGAACATTTTTAGTCATTATTTAATAGGATATTTCCTGTTGAATAATTCGGATTAAACAATATTTCTACTAATTATCTGTTGTATTCTACAAAATCAATTTTATTTATTGATTGGAATACATAATTACTATATTTGCGCACTTTTTTAAAAGCCCTTAAATTATCTATAAATGAAGTTCTTAAGCTTCTTGTTTTTTTTGTTTTTGTTTAAACTGCCTGTTGCTCAGACTTATGAAATTGGCCCAATATTGGGTAGTACAAATTTTATTGGTGATGTGGGTTCAACACAAGTATTAGGTTTTGACGAATACGCCAAAAGAGATAAAATATCATATGGTTTATTATTCAGATGGAACAGAAGTGACAGGCACTCGTTTAGGTTTTCAGCTATGAGAATTCGTACATTTGGTATAGATAGTGAGTCTGACATACCAGAAAGGCAAACAAGAAATTTAAATTTTTTTACCGATATCAATGAAATATCAGTTGGTTTAGAATACACATTTTGGGAGTGGGATTTACATGCGCTGAAAAGACCTCAATTTGTACCGTACTTATCTACAGGCTTGGCTTATTTTTTTACAGACCAATTTGCTAGAGCAGGAGACGAATTGATAGAAGCCGATGATTTAAATAGCTTTGCCTTGCCATTAACTATTGGCGTTAAAACTACATTAGGAAGAAAATTTGTTTTATCCGCTGAATTTTCAGCTCGATATACATTTTCAGACAACCTTGACGGCAGTGCGCCTTCAGAATTAGATAATGAAAATGCTTTCCCAGCTTTTGGTAATTCTAATTCAAACGATTGGTATATATTTGCAGGGTTTTCTATAACCCGTACCTTTGGCAGAAAACCCTGTTATAATTGCAAATTTTAATATGACTAAGCATAACCTTGACAAATCCAATATCCCTAAGCACGTAGCCATTATTATGGATGGCAACGGCAGATGGGCGAAAAACAAAGGATTTAAAAGAGTTATTGGTCACCAACACGGTACTTCTACAGTTAATGATATTGTTGAAGCATGTGTTAGTTTGGGTGTGGAATATTTGACTTTATTTGCTTTTTCAACAGAAAATTGGCAAAGACCAAGGTACGAAATTAATAGCTTAATGAAGCTCTTATTGTCATCCCTAAGAAAAGAGCTCAATAATATGCATGACAAAAAAATTAAATTATCAGCTATAGGCAATACCGCAAAACTTCCAGAAAAAGTTAAAAAACAACTCGAAGAAGTAAAAGAAGCTACAAAAAACTATGATAAGCTGAAATTAACCCTTGCTTTAAGCTATAGTTCAAGAGAAGAAATTATCAATGCAGTAAAAACCATAAGTCAAAAAGTTAAAAATAATTTAATTGACATCAACAGTATTGATGATTCAACCTTAAATACACATCTTTACACCCATAATTTGCCTGATGTAGATTTATTAATAAGAACAAGCGGTGAACAAAGGATAAGTAATTTTATGTTATGGCAAATTGCTTACGCAGAATTATATTTCTGTGAAGAGCTTTGGCCTGATTTCACAAAAGAACATCTTTTTGAAGCTATTACTAATTTTCAGAAAAGAGAGAGAAGATTTGGAAAAACGAGTGAACAACTTAAATAACAGCCTCAAAATATTTTTATTTTTCGTTTGCACTGTATTAGCTACAACACATGCAATGGCTCAAGACGTATCCCTTTCCGGCGGAAAGAAATATACTATTGGCAGCATAAGCGTTACTGGTGCTAACTCCTATAACGAAAAAACTGTTGTAGCCTTTACAGGCTTAAAAAAAGGAGATGAGATTTTTATTCCAGGAAAAAAACTGAGTGAAGTTTTAGAAAAACTATGGGATTTAGGACTCTTCAGCGATATCAATTTTTATTTGACTAAAGTCGAAGATAATGTAGCACATCTTGAATTAGAAATTAAAGAAGTTCCGAAACTGGTTAATGTAAAAGTTCGAGGCATTAAAAGAAAAAAGAGAGAAAAAATAATTACTGACAACCAACTTAATGAAGGTCGTAAAGTCACTGAAAATCTCATTGCAAATACCAAAAATAGCATTGTAAAAAATCTTAGAAAAAAAGGCTATCTTAATGCAGAAGCACAAATAAACACTTCGGAGGTTAAAGACTCACTAGACCAGCCTATTGGTGTCAATATGAACATCAATGTCCTTAAAGGAGACAAAGTAAAAATTAAAAACATTAATATAAAAGGTAACGAAAAACTTTCTGATGGAAAAATCAGAAAATTTATGAAAAATACTAAGCAGAAATTTTTGCCTAGGTTTTGGAAACGCTCTAAACTAATTCCCGAAGATTTTGAAGCTGATAAAGAAAACATTATTAATGAATACAACGAGAGAGGTTATCGTGACGCCAGAATTGTATATGATTCAGTCGTCAAAAAAAACGAGAAAGAAATTGAAATCACTTTAAAAATAAATGAGGGTGACCGTTACTATTTCGGTGATATCAGTTTTATAGGTAACTCTGCCTTTTCAGACGAAGAATTATCAAGACTTATAGGAATTAAAAAAGGAGATCCATATAATGGTGTTTTGTTTCAAGAAAAAATCGCTGATAATTCAAAACCAGATGCACAAGATATAACTAATACCTACCAAAACAATGGTTATCTTTTTTCTCGAATTGTACCAGTTGAAACTAGAATTTACAACGATACCATAGATTACGAAATCCGAATAAGAGAAGGTAAAATTGCTTATTTTGATGAAGTTTTGATCACGGGTAATGACAGAACCAATGACAACGTTATTTACAGAAATTTGTTAACTCGAC
>JASMTR010000130.1:0-7329 GCA_041694175.1 Bacteroidales bacterium | reverse complement strand
CAATCACTTGCCCCGCAATGAGCTATACACAGTGTTGGTGCTCGTATTTTTTTCGGTTTAAAATTCAGTTCCGGTTTTCGATTTTAGTCAGGTTTTTCAATCCGGCTAATTTCGTTCCGTTTAGTTTTTTCTCGGCTCGGATTTTCGGTCTGTCGCTCAACTAAAATCAAATTCGAATCGTGAAATTCTGCGTTTCGTGTATTCGTTCCGAGCAAAATTCCGTTTTCCGGTTAACTAAAATCCCATTTCGGCAATTCATTCCGAGTCAAAATTCGGTCAGTTTTTTCATTCAATCGAGGTCGATTTTTCGAGTGATTTTTTCCATTAAAAATCAGATCATTCTTTTTAACCGAAAGTCAATTTATATGTCTCGTCCTGAAATATGGCTACAGGTTAATAATTAAATTTAAGCTGCATTTTGATGCACATAATTTGGTGTTTTGAAGTCTAAAGATAAATGTAATCTTATTTCATTGTATAAATTAATTGCATTTTTTGTTGCTCTTTTTGCGTGAGCCACGTCAGCAAAGGTCTGATCGAGGTAAAACTCATCTTTTAAAATGCCGTTTACACGCTCTGCCAATGCGTTTTCATAGCAATGGTTCTCTTCGGTCATACTGATTTTAATATTGTTTTTGATTAATAATTGAGTGTAAACATTGCTGCAATACTGTATGCCTCGGTCGGAATGGTGTATCAGTGATGACCGCTTGCCAGGCTGTTGCAGGGCTTTTTGAAGAGCCCTTACACAGCCTGCCAGCTCAAGGCTGTCACTGAGGTTGTAGCCTACTATTTTTCGGCTGTACATATCAGTTATGAGCGCCAGATAGCAGAAGCCTTTTACGGTTCTGATGTAAGTAATGTCGCTTACCCAAACCTGATTGGGCTTTGCGACTGCAACATCTTTGATGATGTTCTTGTACTTATAGAATCTATGCAATGAATTGGTGGTTCTTGTGCTGTATTTTTTTCTTAGTGTGAGCATATGGTGTTTTCTTAAAATATTAAACAAGGTGTCTCTGCCGACTTTTAGATGGGCCTTGGCAAACTCATTTTTTAATGACTTTTCGAGTTTTCTAACACCTTCTCTGGGAAGGGATTTGCGTCTTTGTTGGACGATTGCAACAATCTTTTTTTCAATCTCTAAACGCTTGTCTTCTCTGTGTTTGTATTTGTAATACGCATCGCGTTTTAGTCCGAAACAGTTGCAGATATTGGACAAAGAGGCAAATCCCTTGGCTCTGTCTTTAGCTTTTATCAGGGCTTGATACTTAGCTTTTTTTTTAGTTCAAGCACTGATTTGTAACCCAGTTGTTCGGCCGCTACTTCGAGATAGGATTCATCGACTAGAGCGTCCATATCCTTTTTAAGCAACAGTTTCTTGAGTTGTTCAATCTCTTTTTGGAGTTGCTTGATTCTTGTGATTTCGTCTTTTGTTTCCACTTTTACTCTGGTGTTCATGAGGTCTGTACGGTTGTACTTCCTGATCCATTCATTAATGGTGGTGGAGTTGATTCCGTATACTTTTCCTAGTTGATACTTGTTTAATTTTCCGGTGGTAAGTTCGTCTAAAATTTTCAGTTTAAAAGATTCTGAATACCGTCTGATTACTTTGTCATTTTTATACATAATGTTTGAAATTATGTAGCCTTTATTCAGGACGGGTCAACATTAAGCACAACGTTTTTGTGTATGAGTAGTAGCGAAATTTTTGCGATCACTTTCGGAAAGTAATTTACAAAATAAAAAAAAGAATAGCGACTTGAATTAAAAAACCAAGTCGCTATTACTTATACACGTTGTTGTGAGTAGTTTTTACTTTAACTTTTCTAGTAATAGTTCGGCAACTGGTTCTGAAGATGCAGGATTTTGTCCAGTTATTAATAAACCATCTTCGACCGCATAAGGACTCCAGTCTGCTTTTTTAGTGTAAATTCCACCATTACTCTTTAACATTTCTTCAACCAAAAATGGAACAACAGAAGTTAGTTGAACAGCTTCTTCTTCTCCGTTTGTAAATCCAGTTACTTTTTTCCCATTAACCAAAGATGTCCCATCCGTATTTTTTGTGTTTTTAAAAATTGCAGGAGCGTGACAAACAGCAGCAACAGGTTTATTGTTGTTATAAAAATCTTCTATTAAGGCAATTGAGTTTTCATCTTCAGCTAAATCCCATAAAGGACCGTGACCACCAGGATAAAATACTGCGTCATAATCTGCTTGATTTACAGTTTCTAATTTTATTGTTTTAGATAAGATCTCTTGAGTTTCTTTATCATCATTAAATCTTATGGTTGCTGGAGTTTGGAAATCTGGTTCATTACTTTTTGGGTCAATTGGCGGTTGTCCACCTTTTGGAGATGCCATAGTAATTTCAATTCCTTTATCTTTTAATAAGTAATAAGGCGCTGCAAATTCTTCAATCCAAAAACCAGTTTTCAATCCAGTATCTCCTAAATCTTCGTGATTAGTTAATACAAATAATACTTTTTTCATTGTTTTGCTTTTTTTTGTGTTAATACTTAATTTTTTTTCATTAGAATTATTTTCTTTTGTGTTTTTACCACAAGAGGATAATAAAGCTAAAGCGATTATAATTGTTGTTATTCTTTTGATTAGAGACAAAATTACTGTCAAATTAAGTACTAAAAATTGATGTATGGTAATAAAATCAATTATGAGACATTTCTTTTCTAATTCTACTTAAGCTTTCGGTAGTAATTCCTAGATAAGAAGCGATATGGTAATTTTTTACAGCCTGTTCAATATTTGGGTAAGTGCTAATAAAAGAAACGTATCTTTCTTTAGCTGATTGGGCTAAACTTGCTAATATTCTTTTTTGAAAGCTAGCAAAAGCTCTTTCCATTTTTTTTCTGAAAAAAGTTTCTAATTGTGGAATCTCTACAAATAAATCTTCCATACTTTTTTTGGAAATTTCATATAAAGTTGCTTCCTGAATAGTTTCAATATACATAATCGCTTTGGATGCCGTGAAGAAAGCTGTATAATCGCTTATCCACCAATCATTAATGGCGAATTGCAAAGTATGTTCTTTACCAGATTTGTCAATAAAGTAAGTTCTTAAACATCCATTGTAAACATAATATTGATTGTTCACTTTATCATCTGCTTTTAATATTGTAGTCCCTTTATTTAACTTGAGTTTTTTAAGTTTACTTTCAATAAGATTCATTTCTTTTTTTGAAAAAGAAATGCCTTTAAAAATTTCTAATATTATTGAATCTTCGATGTTCATTTAAATTACTCGCAACGGTCTCGTTTATCGCCATTTGGCGGAGTAAGAGACACGGATTTGTCGGCTTAGTATTGGTTTGTTGGTAAAGTTAATTATTTTCTTACTAACGAAGCCGCTTATTGGCGATGAACCGTTGTTGTGCGCAAGCTTATTAGTATTAATGTTTTAATTATGCTTTTTCACATTATTTTGGTAATCCGACAAGCAGCTTGGAAATACTGGTAATAACTTTTGCTTTTGTTCTTCAATTCCAATTTTAATAATCTCGATATATTCCGCTTGAGTGAATTCCGCTTGAATCTTTGCAGTTGAACATTTACAATACGCTTTAGTCAAATCAGGATATTTTACTGCCATTTCTTTAGAATCTGCTAAACATTTTTCCGTTAATATATTAGCGCTTTCATTTGTATAACTTTGGTTTTTCGGTTCAGCCAGTACGGGTTTTATTACCTTACAGGGAAGAATTGGTAGGAGACATTCGAAGAAGCAGGTGGCACGGTGGCATTATTGATCTAATAATGGATTCAGTAGGTGGAATGGTTGGAAATGCCAATTTTAGTTCTAAAGAAGATAAATTAGCAACTATTGATCTTAGAATTGATTATTTACAAGGCGCAAAAGCATTTTGATTAGTTGAAGATAATTTAATACATTTGGGCAATAAACTAATGGTAACAAGTACGCAAGCTTTCCAGGAAGGTCAATTGGTTGCTGAAGGAAAAGTCGTTTACAATTTCATTAAAAGTAAATCCTTAAAATTGAATATTTGGAATATTTTCTAAAACACCGACACGCTACCTGGCTTGAACTATTCTTCGACCTTGTTTTTGTATCCAGCATTGGAGTAGTGACTCATAATCTGGCGCATACTCATAATAACCATTTAACTCCTGAACAGATTTGGTTATTCCCTTTACAATTTATTATAATCTGGTGGATCTGGATTGTACATACCTTATTTTCCAATCGATTCAATCATGATAATAGGATTGAAAGAATCTTTAGTCTTACAATTATGTTCTTAATGATAATCATGTCTGCATTTTTTGGAGATGATCTCTTTCAGAATTATCCTGCCTTTGTCGGTTTTTATGCGGTTATAAAGTTAATATTGGTGTTTTTATTTTTTAGAGCATCTAATCAAGACCGGCACTCTGTAAGTTATGCTAGGAAAAGTGGTTATATAATTCTTTTAGGCACGGGAATTTCAGCTATTTCCATTTTCATGGAAACCCCCTTAAGGGAAATTGTTTTGGTTTCAGGAATTCTAGTTGAAATGCTCGGTATTTATCTTGTAAGTACACGGAATTTGGAGAAACCAAAACCAGTCCATCGCGAACATATGGTAGAACGAATAGGATTACTTTCAATAATACTTCTGGGAGAATCTATCATAAGTCTTACAGGTACTTTAAGAAATGTCAATTGGGACATTTTAAGTATTGTGGCAGCAGTTACGGGTTTTATTATGATTGGCCTTATTTGGTGGATATATTACGATAGTTTCCATGTCAATGAGCGGATTAAATCTATGACCAACGGGTTTCCTATGTTGTATTCCCACTTGTTTTTAGCTATGGGTTTTGTAATCTTGGCTAATGTGATTCGACATGCTATTTTAAATGATCTAAATATGAATGAGTTTAGAATTCTGGCGATTACGGGAATGAGTTTTTTTTACATCGGAAAACAAACCGTTTATATTGTTTTTATTCCTCCCTTCCGTAAAAGGATGACAATTAATACACTGGTATGTATTTTTATAACCATAGCATCTACCTTTTTGCCAAAAATGGAATATACGCTTGTTGGAATTACAATAGGTATGCTGTTTTACACGTTTGCCAATTTCAAGTTTATCTTAACCAAGGATATATCTGAGTATGTTACGAAAGAATAAAAATATATAGGCTTGCGTACAACGTTTAGTCTATGAAGTGTAGCGCCCGAATGGGAGTTATGATTACATATACAGTGTTATGGGCTTTTTTACATTCTTCATTGTCACTGGAAAATTGTCCATGCTTAAGTCTCTTATCTCCATTCCAAGCCCCCTTATTTAGTTTTACATTTGTAGTGTAACAAAAATAAGTCAAAATGAAATTTAAAAGTTTAATCAAATTAAGTAGCCTAGTTCTCATTCTAGGGATAACAATTCAAGTATTTTCTCAATCTAAAAAAAGTAAAATTATGGACAACACGAAAAATGAAAACATCGGATTATTAGTAATCATGAAAGCGAAAGAAGGTAAGGAGCAAGAAGTGAAAGAGTTTCTTCTAGGTGGTTTATCATTGGTAAATGCAGAAACAAAAACTGAATCTTGGTTTGCATTTCAAATAGATGAACAAACTTTCGGAATTTATGACACATTTGAAGCTGAAGAAGGCAGACGGACACACTTAAAAGGAGAAGTGGCAAAAGCCTTATTGGCCAATGCTGAAGAACTTTTAGAAGGTTTTGATCCTAGCAGAGACATTAAGACCGTTGATGTTCAAGCAAGTAATCATAAAGTGGGTGATCAGAATAAGGGATTGTTGGTGATTATGAAAGCCAAAGAAGGAAAGACATCTGCAGTGGAGGATTTCTTACAAGCGGGCAAGTCATTGGTAAGTTCTGAGCCTGCAACTTTATCTTGGTATGCTTTTAAAATCAATGAAGAAACCTATGCCATTTTCGATACGTTTGCAGATGACGCTGGCAGAGATGCTCATTTAACAGGGAAAGTAGCAGCAGCGTTGATGGAGAATGCACCTGTAATTTTGGAAGGCTTTGATGCTTCAGCAATTCAAAAAATTAATATTCTAGCTTCAAAATAAATATTTGATTTAAGAAAGGAGTGCTTTTGGCACTCCTTTTTTTTTAAATTTGAATGAGCTAAAAAATAAATTTAGTATGGCCCAAATAATTATAGACAAACAAAACGGGGAACTTGCGTTTAGATTAGAAGAGTTCAACGACCTAAGCCAATTTGATCATTTACAAAGAAGAAATTATTATTCTATCGTTTTGTTATGTGGAGTTAGCTATGAACTAAGCGTTGATTTTCAAAGTTTTGAATTGCAAGGAAATCAAATGATTTGTTTGGCTCCGTATCAACCTTTCATGATACGTTCTGAAGAAAAGTGTCAGGGTTATTTATTGAATTTTCATCCCGATTTTTTTTGTACATATAGACATCAAAACGAAATAGAGACCGAGGGATTCCTTTTTAATAATTTTCATGGTTTACCCTATTTTATTGTAAACGAGCAAAGCCTATTTCTTAATTTGATTGATCAAATTTCGAAAGAGATGGACAAAGACTCAATCGCTCAGCATGAAGTTCTTGTGGCATTTTTAAAAGTGTTTTTAATAGAAGCGGTCAGACATAAGAAACAATTTGACCAACAATTAACTCCCAGATTGTCAGATTCAAAAACAGAAATTTTACAAAATTTAGTCGATGCAATTGAGAGTAATTATTGCAAATTCCATTCTCCCCAAGAATACGCAGATGAACTAAGTGTAAGTCCTAAAACTTTAGCCGGTATCGTCAAGAAATATCTCAATCAAACGACTTCATCCTTAATTTCAAATAGGATTATTATTGAGGCGAAACGAGAACTTTATTTAACTTCTAAACCAGTGAAACAAGTTGCTGCTTTTTTAGGTTACGACGATGAATTCTATTTCAGTCGATTTTTTAAAAAGAAGGTAGGAGTATCACCTGATATTTATCGTAAGACAGTTGGTTTTGCTAAACTAGAGTCAAATTAATTACTCACAACGGTCTGGCTATGAGTAGTGCGGAAAAAGAAAGCTCGAAACTTTCAATTCAGCCTAAACTCAAGCGAGCTATTTTCTATTTTTAATTTTCATTTTATAAATATATAAATTGCTCGCGAAAAAACACGCCTAAATCTTTGAATTTTGCTCAAACTTCCGCATTACTTATAGCCGTTGTTGTGATGCGTATTCAAATTCTAATGTTTGATAATCAGCGATTTATTTTCGATTTAATCAACTCACGTTGAAATTATTTTCATTCGTTTTTCATTCGCTGTTTTTATTCCATTTTTCGATTTAGCGT
>JASMTR010000129.1:0-12492 GCA_041694175.1 Bacteroidales bacterium | reverse complement strand
TGTTGTGAATTGCTTTCAAAATTGTATTTTTACGTAAGGATTTACGGCAAAGTTACAGGGGAGAAAGACCTACACAAGTTGTGAATTGCTTTCAAAATTGTATTTTTACGTAAGGATTTACAGCTTAGGTGCTTTGATTGATTGATAGGTTGTAGTTGTGAATTGCTTTCAAAATTGTATTTTTACGTAAGGATTTACAGCTTACTTGCTAAATTAACTGACACCTTAAGTGTTGTGAATTGCTTTCAAAATTGTATTTTTACGTAAGGATTTACAGCCAGGGACGAGAAAGGATGCAACCCCCGTCAGTTGTGAATTGCTTTCAAAATTGTATTTTTACGTAAGGATTTACAGCATAAATAGTGTCTCTTAGAACGGTTACATGTTGTGAATTGCTTTCAAAATTGTATTTTTACGTAAGGATTTACAGCATTCTACAAAATAACCAACACAATTGGTTGTTGTGAATTGCTTTCAAAATTGTATTTTTACGTAAGGATTTACAGCTGTTGCGGGATGAATGGATAGCAAAGAATGGTTGTGAATTGCTTTCAAAATTGTATTTTTACGTAAGGAATTACAGCGCGTTGTATCAAAATTATCTTCTTCAGCTTGTTGTGAATTGCTTTCAAAATTGTATTTTTACGTAAGGATTTACAGCTTAAATACTCCTAATTCATCTATAATACCGGTTGTGAATTGCTTTCAAAATTGTATTTTTACGTAAGGATTTACAGCCTACGTTAAACGATATGCTAGTATTAGGTGTTGTGAATTGCTTTCAAAATTGTATTTTTACGTAAGGATTTACAGCCAAGGCTTGAAGATTTAGGTAATGAATTTGGTTGTGAATTGCTTTCAAAATTGTATTTTTACGTAAGGATTTACAGCAATTAATGAGTTTGTGCAAAACAACATGTCGTTGTGAATTGCTTTCAAAATTGTATTTTTACGTAAGGATTTACAGCATAGCTCATGCTATTGCTTATGAGCTTTAGTTGTGAATTGCTTTCAAAATTGTATTTTTACGTAAGGATTTACAGCTTGAACCTTCTTGTGGTGAAGGACATTTAAGTTGTGAATTGCTTTCAAAATTGTATTTTTACGTAAGGATTTACAGCATACCTGGTCTAAATAACTGGTATGCTGTTTTTTATGGGTTATATTAGGATTATAAAAGCAACTTATTAAGACGTTTCTGACTTCGATCAAACTAAAATTTATATTTTAAAACAGCTCTAATTGTTGGTCTGGTGGCTCTGGGTCTATCTCTTTTTTGCCGTGAAAGAGTTCTATCATTCCAAATTGTTTGTCGGTAATTTGCATCACGGCCACTTTGCCTTTTTTGGGCAAATTGTTTTTGGTACGTTTGATATGTACTGCTGCGTTTTCTCTACTGGCGCAAAATCTGGTATAAATAGAAAATTGAAACATCGCAAAACCATCATCCAATAATTGTTTTCTAAAACGTGTTGCAGCCGAACGTTCTCGTTTGGTTTCGGTTGGCAAATCAAAAAATACAAGTACCCACATACACCGGTATTGGTTTAATCGTGTGAAATTGTTGTCGTTCACTGTTTTTGTAATTATGTAACAAAACATCGGCTCTTCGATACATCACGCCTACGGCGTGACACTCAGCCGCCTCTTGCTTGTGTGTTTTTTGCCTTTGGCGTGACATTCAGCTGTTTATCGTTATAGTTTTATTGTCTTGGTGCGATTCTCAGTCACTCAAGTTTTATGATTTTAAAGTCAGTGACTTGTCGTCTGTTAAATCTCAATTATTATCATATACTAAATATAGAGGCTGTCGAGTGATTCGCCTCAGCGAATCGTATCGAGACAGCGGTTTTAAACTAATTCTGGCAACAACAATTTTCGCTTAGAACCATCAAAGCAATCATTTAAACTTTGTGTGGTTCTGCTCATGGCTATCATTAAGGGACTTTTTTTGTCATCAATCATCACATCCATTGCGGGAATTTTTAATAATTCACTTTTAATAACTTTATTAAGCTCATCTAAACAGGCTCCTGTTTCCACTAACTCATATACTATCATATCTACAAATGGGCGATAAGTTTCCATGATGTCATCAGCTAAAGCAAAAGCATTATATTTATTGTGATGAAAAATGCCCACTGACGGTAACATACCACTACTCACTACAGCTCTTGCTGCTACTGCTCTTAAAATGGCATAACCGTAATTCAATAAATTATTAGGTGGTATTCCTTTTTGGTTACGACTAAACTTTTCAAGATTAAAAATATGTTGAAAATAATAGGCTGCTGCAATGGCTTCGTGATTTTCGGTATCACCACTTTTGACTTGTGATGCCCAACGCTCAAGCTTTAGAGCATTTTTTTGTCTTAATGACAAATGCTTAGCTTGGTTGATAATTTTAGCTTTAATGTTTTGTTGCCACAACTGTTTTTTTAAAGGAACACTCGCCTCTAGTTGATATTTGATGCGTTCAGTTTGCTGACTATGTCCAACCAAAGGCTGTAAAATAGAACAGGGCAAATGTTGTTTGTTGCAGGTAATTACAGCCGTTTTGTTTTGAACCAACTTCATCATCAACCCATTAGTTAAGGTGATTTGAGGATGCTCTAAAACCACATAGCCCAAGTCTTCAATAGGTAGATGTTTTGCACTTGTATCCTCATCAGGAAAATTGACGACCAATTGTTCGTTTTTGGTGCTCAGGTAGGCGGGATTGCTAAAGAATAGGGTGCGTTTTATCATATCTAATATTTAAAAAATTTATCCTCTTTCCATTGTTTTGGGTTGTTGATTATATAATTGGAAATGTTTTCAAAAACCTTTTGGTTTCTGATGATATGATCGTAAAATCGCATTTGCCATTTAAAATCCAATTCCGGGCATGCTAACCGAATATTTTTGGTACAAACGGTTTTGTATTGTTGAATAATCCGAGACACCGAACCCGATTTGGGGGATATGTTTTGATAAAACGAATTTTTATAATTGATGGGGTTGGTAACCTCAACCGAATTGGATTTATCGTTTTGTTTTATATCACGGTTTGCGATGGGTGATTGGTTTGGGGTATGGTCATTTGGGGTTTTTACGTTTGACGTAGAGACGTTTGAATCAAACGTCTCTACGTCAAACGACGCATTACCATCATTTTCCATATCATCCAATATCAAAACCCCATGCACGTGATTCGGCATCACCACAAATGCACCCAAATTGGCGTTGGGTGACAAATACGGAATTTGATACCAACACCCCTGCACAATCATGCCAGCAGTGGATAATTTTATCTTGCCATTTGCACATTCCCCAAAATAATGTTCACGGTTTTGAGTACAAATGGTAATAAAATACGCCCCTGCATTACGGTAATCCCAACCCGGTAATCGGGCAGAAGGAATACGGTAGGTGTTGCGGAATTTTTTCATGGATTATTTTATAATTTTATGAATATTTCCTAATCGATCAACTTTGAGTTTAATACACCTTTCTTTTATACTAATACCATTCCAACTAGCTGTTTTAGAATCAAAGGAACCTGTAGTTTTCTGTTTCTTCTCATCAAATTTCATATCAACTTCTTTTGGATATATAGATTTTGAAAAGGTATTCGGTGAAAAATAAATTGTATAACCTGAAAAGTCATTCACATTATAAAGCCTTTGTAATTGACTTTTATTTAGATTATTAAAATCAATTTCATTGATATTGTCCAACTCATCATCTGTTGGAATATAAACAAGGTCTAAAGGTGAAAGTGTCATTTTATAATCTACAGAAACTTCCTTACCTCTATTAATAGCTGTGTTAGAAATAGGGACTGAGGTTCTGCTTTCTTTAGGAAGATTCGCAGCATCTTTTTGATGAACAATTACCTTGTCTAATGGTACTGTTTCATAATATTGTACATCTTCATTTTCATAAATGTTGAAATACAAATTAGGCGAACCTTGGACATATTTCTTTGAATTAATGCCTTTATATCCAAGGGAAAATCGTCCATTTCCTTTTTCGAAAAGACGTACTTTGTAAATTGGTTTGTGAGGTTTACCATTATTAAATTGTTTAATATTTGAGTTTAAATCTTCTATGCCTTCTTGGGAAAATGCAAGTTCGCTATTATAAACCAATTCACCTTTTTTATTAATTTCCTTAAACTTTTCTTGTGTTAAATAATTGACAAGTATTTTTTGAATACCTGTATCAGTAATTTTTTCAATCTTTTTAAGATTAAATGTTTTATCCAAAGATTTTCTTGTAGCATAAGTAAACTTGCCTTTTTCTGTTTTTACCCAAGGAAGTTCAACCATACCAGATATAGTTTCTTCGTGTAGTGGTTGTCTCACAGCCCAATTATCACCTTTGGTTTGTTTGCGAATTTTTTTAACCAGTTTGCCATTTTTATCTAGATTCAAATTGCCATTTTCATCTTTGTAGGACCAGAATTTGTTGTTGGCTTTATTGATGACACGCAAGTTTTGCTTAAAACTAATCACTGTTTTTTCTAATTGATTTTTAGCTTCGTTTGTAAAACCTTGCCAAGGCATTTGGAAAGCTTTGGTGTAATCGTCTTGTTCATTTTTAATCAATAATTTATTTCTTAAGCCATAGTTTTTCTTTTCGGCATTAAGAGCACTTAAATAATGACTATGATTTCGTGTGCAACAAGCTACTACTAAAGCGTCTAAAGCGTGATGACGATGGTCTATACGTTTTTTACTAAAACCTTTTAGCAATTCATCTGGTACAGTAGGAATGATATTACCATTAGTGTTGGTTGCTGTAAAATCATTGGTTTGTGTTAATTGGTTTAAACGCTCAAATCTTGGTAAGATGATTTCGTTCCATTTGTCATTTAAGCCCCAATCATTTTTGAGTTTTGAGGTTATAGCGCCAGTTACGGGTGTTAGGTTTTTTGAGGTTGCTTCTTGTTCGCCTTTTTCACGTACAATATTGCTTAACAAACCTTTTACCAATTTACTGATATAGCGACTATCGTTCATTTGTCTATTGATAAATCCTTCAGGAATATCCTCACTCAATAAGTTTTTAAGCTTTTGACGATTGTTTTTGAAGTATTCGTTAACGTGGGCTTCGTATTCTGCAAGACCCAATAGTTGATGACCATTGATAACGTTTCCTCCTTTTATTTTTAAATATTCAAGTGCTGTTTTGTTGTCTTTATCTTCATTTACAGCACTTTCACATATAATTTTATTAGTTAATGAGTTATCAAAATACCTTGATTGGGGGATAATATGCTCTATTTGATATTCGTGCGTAAACAGTTTTGATAACGGTATAGGTTTGCATGTATATGGCGAAATATAGCCCTGCTCCAGCCATAAACGATAACGCTGTATTTCTTTTTGCGTTGGACTGTTGCTTCGTCTTATTTTTGTGATTTCGTCTTCACTAACTTTAGAATAATCCACTTTAGGATTTTGATACACGCCTTCCTCATAGATTTTTAATAAATCTTGTTGACTAGGTGAGTAATCTCTTAGATCACCCTCAACCGAAGCATCATTCATTAAGTCTTTTAAAACTTCCCTAATACGATGATTGGTGTTTTCGTTTTCGGTATTTCGTTTTGAAATTTGTTCCCGTTTTCCTGCTGGGTTTTTCATTTCGCGACCTAACTCTACGTGAATCTCGTTGAAAAAATCAGGTTTACTTTCGCCATGATGTTTCCAAATATCACGTACAACCCGTAAAGTTTCGGTAACTACTTGCTCTACAATAGGGTTACGCAATGAATGCTGTTTGAAGTTTGTAAGATATATGTCTATATCTTCAGGTGTTTTCCAATTTTGAATATCGCCAATTTCTGAATGTCTACCGTAAACCAAATAAGTAGCTTGATAAGTATTCAAACCCATTAGTGCATTTTTATCTTTAAACTGAATAAAACTTTTAATAAGCTGCTTTTTTACATCATCATCACTTACATTTCCTAAAGCTTCAGCAAGTTTTTTCTTTGTATAATCTTCTTTTAAGTTTAGCGAATTTACACGTTCCATAATTTCATAAACACGTTGTTTTACTTTGTCTGAAATCTCATTTTCGTTCCAGTACTTCCCTCTTCGCATTATAGGAAGTAATTTGTTTAAAGCTTTTTTAGAGTAACTTCCATAGTCGCTTTTAAAAGGCGGAAATTTGATGAAATTAGCTACAAAAGATTTTTCGTCTAAATGGTGTTTTATGGCGAACTTTTTTAAAGCGGATTTATATTCATTTATATCAGTAACCGAATAGATAATATGCCACAATTGCTCTACCCTGCTAATAAATGGACTATTCTCCTTGCTGCCAAGTTGTGTTTTTTCATCTAAAAATGTGTTGATGTCATCAATACCATCAACTTTAGTTAAGCGTGAAATAAATTGTGCTCGGGTTTCAGCAAAAGGATATTTTTTGTCTTCAACGTAATTCCATCGGTAATGGTCTTTTTTTGATTTTTCGATACGCTTTTTATCAATAAAATACTTGATGAATTGCTTTTGTTCCAGCTCTTTTTTAGTCTGTAAAAAGTTAAATAAATCTACCCAGCTGTCTTCGTTTGGTAATAACTGTTCGGTAACATCGGTTAGTTCGCCTTTATCTGTATCAACTTTATTATAGATTTTTAAGTTTTGCAACCATTGCCAAATTCTAAACTCTTGAAATAAAGGGTGTGATTTGGGAATAGATTGTATCGCTTGCTTAACTTTTTCTTTTTTACCAGTTTCCTTATTTAATTTGTAATAAGTTCTTGTTTCTAACTGACAACCAGAAATATTAGATTTTTGACTTTTAAGCGGACGTTGATAAAAAATAATATCGTCCATCAATAAGTATAAGAAGTCTTGATTTTTTAAGACATTTTGATGGGCTTCATTTCTAGGGTAGAGCTCTTCAATACAAGCTTTATATAGTTCTTCTTGGAATAAATTTGATTGTAGTTCTATTTGTTTAATAATGATTTTTTTTAACTCATCTTTATAAAACTTACGCTCAATAGTTTTTACAAGTTTTCCTCTTATTTTCTGAGTTGGTTCTTTAAGTAAGGTTTCATAAATAAATTCACCGACCGTTTTGTTGGAGCGTTCTATATCTTGTTCAGTTTTAGCTTTTATGGCAGCCCAATCTTTTTCGGAATCAACGGCTTTATAAGTCCTTTTAATATCACCATTTTTCAAAGTTTTAGTTGTAACAATAAATTCTTTTGTTCTACCTATCCAATCTTCGGTTTTGACAACTTGTTTGTCATATACCCAACCATTTTCAAAAATTACATCAAACAATCTTTTCCCTTTTACAGTTTCACCAGAGTCAACAACTTCCTTTACTTTAAGCTGAACAAATTGTTTGTCTTTATCATCAATTTCTTCTCCTCTTAATTGGTAATATCCACGTTTTTGGTTAAAATTTAAGATAACCCAAGCTAACTCTTGTTTTGTTAATGGATGGGAAAGCGCTTTTTTACGTAAATAATAGAGTGTCCAATCATAAGGTATCTTTGTTTCTTTTCCGTTAGGCTTAATATAAAACAAATCGGGTTGAATTTTTTTAAATTCCTTGACCATTTCATAAAAGGAAGATTTAAAAATAAACTCGTATTTACCATCTGCCTTCGGCTTATAATTGAGTTTCACCTCTTTCCCTTCTTTAAATTGACCTAAACGTTTTTCAAAATCGATGTGTTGAGCATAATGCTCTGGTAAAAAATCAAGTATATTCAACACACGATGTAAACGTTCTCTGCGTAAATTATCGCGTTGGTATAGGCGTCTTACTCCACGATAACCTGTCCTTTCAGCTGTTTGTGAAATGGATTGACCTGCATCAAATTTTCCTAAAACATCTGCGCTCATAGGTATAATTCGAACACCTAAATCATTGATTTTTCCTTCTTTCTTTTCAAAATCTTGTTCAATTAGACTCCATCCAATAGAGTTAGTTCCCAAATCCAATCCTAAAATTTTTTTCATAATATCTTGGTTTTATAATTAATCTTTTATATTTGTAATACAATTTTGAAGCAATTCACAATAAGGATTATTCCGTTGTGAAAACATTTAAAGTGGCATTTGTTTATTCAAGTGTCACTTTTTTCATTTTAAATGCTTCACGAGCGATTAAACACATTTTTAATACTTTAGCTAAAACATATATAGCGTTTATGCCTTGTGCATAATCACGTTCTTCTTTAATAAAAATTCTATTTCATAAAATAACTCAAAAAAATTAACACTTCCAATTTCTAATTGTTAAAACAGGAAATAGCTTTTTGGTTAAAAACTTTCTACAATTCGCGTTAACCTAAATTTAAAAATCTCACAGATTTTCCTCCAAAGGCGGACAAGCTAAAACATGTGAGGTCTAAGTAAAAGATTATTTATAAGGAATTTAAACCTCTTGAGATACTGGTGTTGTGAACATTTTATTTAAAACGAAACGTTCATAGAGTTCAATTTTAAACCCAAATTCACATAATATATCCTAAAACCTTTAGTTTTACCATTATGCAAAAGTATCTTGTGGTTTTAAGTTTATGGTTCAGTGCGTCTTTAATGGCACAAAACCAGCCTATGACTAAGGTGCTTCAAGTCACAGACAGTATTCAAATCGACACGACAAGCATTAGTCCATTTGACTTTAAAGTGGTTTCGCTCAATAATAAAACCATTGATACCAGTTGGTATGATATAAGTTTTAGAAAAGCAATGTTGTATCCCAAAGATTCGCTTAAAAATACTTTTGAAAAAATTAAAATTGATTATTATCCATTACCTCAATTTTTAACCCAAAACTACAGCTTATACGATCCAAAAATCATCATCAATGCCCGTCAAAATAAAGACAGTTATTTTGATTTGGTAAAAAAACAAGACAATGATTTTTCCTCACCCTTTCAAGGTTTAAATACCAGTGGTAACATTTCAAGAGCCGTTGTGATTGGCAATAATCAAAATGCCGTCACCCAATCTGAATTGGACTTACAAATTTCAGGACAAATTTCACCTAACGTAAGTTTACGCGCCTCTATTCAAGATGCTAATGTGCCAACTCAAGACAATGGATTTTCACAACGGCTTGATGAATTTGACCAAATATTTATTGAATTGCAAGGTCCAAATTGGGGCATTCGTGCAGGTGATATTGACTTGGTTGAAGACCAATCGTTTTTTGCCAGTTTTACCAAGCGAGTGCAAGGCTTAAAAGTTGATGCTGAATTTGGTGAAGATCAACAAACCCAAGCTGGCATTGCAGGCGCTTTAGTTAGAGGTGTTTTTGCCAGGACACAATTGACGGCACAAGAAGGCAATCAAGGCCCATATAAAATTAGAGGACCAAATGGAGAACTTTTTGTTTTGATTGTCTCTGGTAGCGAAGCTGTTTTCGTGAACGGAAGAAAACTACAACGTGGCGAAAATTATGATTATATCATCAACTACAATGCAGGTGAAATTATTTTTAATCCCACTTTCCCGATTACTTCTGAAATGAGGATTATTGTAGAATACCAATTTACTGAACAAAATTTCACACGGGTTGTCGCTCAAGCTAAAACGACCCATAAAAGTGAAAATTGGGGCATCAATGGGATGTATTTTACAGAAAGCGATCTAAAAAATCAACCTTTGCAACAAAGTCTCAACGAATCTCAAGTCCAGGCTTTAGCTGAAGCTGGTGACGACCAAACCCAAATGTTTGTTCCAAGTGAACAAGAAACTGAATTTTCTGAAAACAGAATATTATATAAAAAAGAAATTATCAGTGGCATAGAAGCTTTTGTGTTTTCTAATGATCCAGAAGATACTTTATTTAGTGTGACCTTTACAGAAGTCGGGCAGAATCAAGGCAACTATGTTATAAGCAATACCACAACGGTCACAAGCATTTATGAGTTTGTACCCCCTGAAAATGGGGTACCACAGGGTAATTTTGCGCCTATTCAACAGCTTATTGCGCCTCAAAATCTACAAGTGGCAATGGTCAACGGATACTATAATGTTTCTAAAAAGACTGCTGTTGATTATGAAATTGCTTTAAGCGATAATGATAAAAATTTATTCTCAGAACTTGATGACGACAATAATACTGGACTTGCTGCAAGAATGAACATTACGCAAAATTTAATACAAACTCAAGACAGTCTTAAGTTAGATGTAGGTTTAGATGTTAATTTTATTGAAGATAATTTTACTTCAATTCAACGCTTGTTTAACGTAGAATTTACCAGAGACTGGAATATTGAAAATCCACTGGGCAATCAACTCTTAACTGATGCTTATACGAGATTGAATTGGAAAGATCAAATATTTTCAACCTACCGCTTTAAGCATTTGGAATTTTCAGAAAATTTTGAAGGTGATAAACATCAACTGCAAACGTTAATGGATTGGAATCCTGTTCAACTTCAGCTGAATGCCAGTGTTTTAAACTCAGACTCTAACCAGTTTGAATCCGAGTTTATTCGATTAAATGCCCAATCGACTTATAGTTTTAATAAATACTGGATTGGAGCGAGCATTGATTTAGAAGACAATCAGGAGTTAAACAAGCAAACTGATAGTTTGACGGCAAAATCTCAACGCTTTACAGATTACGAAAGCTTTATTGGTGTTGGTGATAGCACAGCAGTTTATGCGCAATTGGGTTATCGGTATCGGCAAACAGATAGTTTATCACAAGGAATTTTAAAAGAAGCTTCAACCTCAAATGATATTTATTTAAAAACCACTTTAGTTCAAAATTCATCTACTCAGTTGCGTTTTTTTGGAAATTACAGAAAAATAAAATTTAATCAACCCAATACTCGAGACAGAGAAAATGTGAATGTGCGTTTGCAATACAACCAGTTTTTATTTGATAAAAAATTAAATTTACGAACCACTTACGAAACCAATAGCGGAAGCATAGCGCGTCAGGATTTCACTTTTGTTCAAGTTGAGCCAGGCCAAGGTCAATACACCTGGATTGATTTTAATGAAAACGGTATTCAAGAACTCAATGAGTTTGAATTGGCTCAGTTTCAAGATCAAGGGGAATACGTAAGAATTTTACTGCCCAATCAAACCTTTGTTGGCGTAAATCAAAATCGATTTTCTGAACAATTGACCTTAAATTTAAGAGCTTGGGAAAGTGAAGAAGGATTGAAAAAAGTCTTATCCCATTTTTTTAATCAAAGTGCATTCAATATTGATCGGAAATTGGCAAGAGATGGCAATGCTATACAAATTAATCCTTTTAGTTCAGATGGTGCGGAAGAATTGGCTTTGGTTTCTAATTTTAGAAATACCTTGTTTTTCAATCGAGGCAGACAATATTTTACCAATTCTTACACTTTTATTTCCAATACCAATAAAAATCTGTTAAGCACTGGTTTACAGGAAAATAAACTGATTAATCACCAATGGGACGTCTTGCATAAATTTGGAGAATCTTGGTTATTGAACACCAACTTGAGTTACGCTGAAAATGAAAGTATTTCTGAAAACTTTACCAATCGAAACTTTAAACTTCAAGCTGAAGAAGCTCAGCTCAAGATATCGTATTTATTTTCAGACCAAAAACGCTTTGATGCTTTTTATGAATTTAAATCTCAAGATAATGTTTCGGGTAATGAAACTTTAACTCAGCAAGCTTTAGGAACATCTTTTACCTTTATCAAAGGGAATCAATATAACATTAATGGCGAATTTAAATACATCAAAAACGACTTTGAAGGCAATAGTTTTTCGCCTGTGGCTTTTCAAATGTTAGAAGGTTTGCAGCCTGATGATAATTTTACGTGGACACTGTTTCTTCAACGCAAAATCACCTCGTTTTTAGATTTAAATTTAAATTATTCAGGGCGAAAGTCTTCAGATACTAAAACCATTCACACCGGAAGTGTTCAGCTAAGAGCTTACTTTTAAGGTCATACCAGGCTTAAGAGCGGTATTGTTCAGATTGTTGATTTTTTTGAGGTCCTCAACGCTTAGGCTTTCAAATTTTCTAGAAATACTCCAAAGGGAATCGCCGGGTTTAACAATGTATGTTTTAGGTTGATTTGGAGTAGATTCTGAAACTTCTGATTTAGCTACAGTTTCTTTTTTAATTGGGGTTTGGGTGTAATTGGCTTTGCGAGGATAAATCGTCAACCTGTCGCCAATATTGATTCTATTATTTCGCATGCCATTCCAACGTTTTATTTCACTTACACGTACGCCGTAACGGCTAGCAATTTTACCCAAATAATCACCACGTTTGACACGGTATCTGATTTTGTCACTGACCTTGTAATATTGAGGTAAAGTTTCTTCAGAAGCGGCTATATCTTTTTGAGCATAATCATAAAACTTATCTTCATTGGCAACAAACAAACCTGTAGCTTTATAAGGAAGCCTTAAGATGTAATTTTTATCAGATTCGTAAGGGATAATTCCTAATTTATAACTGGGGTTAAGAAATTTCACAAACTCAATATCAGTATTAGTTATTTCAGCAACTTGTTCGAGT
>JASMTR010000128.1:0-6156 GCA_041694175.1 Bacteroidales bacterium | reverse complement strand
AGCAACTCATTAGCTATGAGCTATATACGTTGTTAGCTGCTGGACTTTATTCCGTTTTCTTTAGTTTAATTTTTACAACACCATCATATTTTTCAGTTGTATATTTCGCTATTTCTTTTTCGTTTTTTATCACTTCCACAGATTCAATTATATCAGGATTTATTTTTTCAAGTTCCGTTTGAGTTATAGGTTTTTCATTTAGCAAGTAAAGTACTTTGCTGTCTGAAATACTTTTCGCTGCTTTTTCTTGAGACGGTTTTGTTTTAATCAATAAAACTCCGTTTAAGCTTTGTTTTCCATAAATGTCAACCATTTGATGATTATCCATTGCTACTAAATTAATTCCTAAAATATCGGATTTATAGAAATTTAATTTATCCAATTCGTTGTCTTTTAAAACTTTTTCGTTTACTACAATAACTGGATTTTTTTTCAGTTTTTTTTCTTCGATAGATTTCTCAATAAAATCCGCTATCATAGTTTTATCGGAATTTTCGTCGGCAAGTAAATAATCTTGGGAAAATCCGCTAAAAGTTAATAGTCCGAATATGATTAAAAATAAGTTCTTCATTTTGTTTTGATTGCGATTTTTTTTCGTCTTGCAGCTAACGGTAAAGTATAAGCATAGTAAGGGGTTAGAAAGCAGAAAGTTTCGATTTTTAAACTACTTATGTAAATATAAAACTGCCATTTGTCTTAGCCTTTAACCCTTATTATGCTTATACATTGTTACCCAACGTATTCATTATTCAAATTCTATTGGTTTATTCGTAACAGGTATCTTAACTATATGAAAAGGTTGAGTAATTACAGAGTTAATAGCTTCTGTTTCTGTTTTTGAAACCATTATATTTGTAGTGTTTTCCTCAATATTTGATATTTCAACTTCCCAACCACTTGGTTTAACTTCTAAAAAAATTCCAATTACTGTATAGGTATTAAAGTCAATATTAGTTTCTGAAAATTGAGTTGTTACATTACTGTACGAATTCATTTGTGTCATTAGGTTTTGCCAGTCAGTGCTGTTATCAATAACCATATTTGATTGAGTAATTCCTTCTGTACCATTACCAAATAAAGCTCCTTTACCTATTTCTGTGAATGTTATTGGTGTGGACTGAGCGGTTTGATTATCATCATCACTACTACAAGATGTAGCAAGAAAAACACTTAAAATTAAAATTATTGTTTTCATTTTGAATATATTTTATGTTAAACAAAAAGAGTTAGGGCGTTTGCCCTAACTCATGATTTTTACTGTTTTATTAAAGTTTTAGCATCAACTATTTCTCCGTTGCAAACTAGAGCGACTGTATAATATCCTGAAGGATAAGAGCTAACATTAATTTGTGTTTGTTGTAAACTGGTATCTAAAATGTAATTATTAGATGTATTACTGCCGTAATAACCAATAATCATTAAATATGATGAACTCGCATCATTAATCTTATAATTAACCGTTAGATTGTTGGATGTTGGATTAGGCGACAGACTTTCAATAGTATTTGGTTTGAATTTAACTTCTACATCAGTATAGTCTTTAAAACCGTCTGCTGTAGCAATTACTTCAAGTTTATACTCTTTTGCTACATCAGCTGTAACTGTTAAATCTTTACCTTGATAAATTAGATTTCCGTCTTTGTCATACCAATTATAAACTGCTGGTTCATTGATATCTTCTGCACTTATGGTAATCGTTTCGTTTAAATCTACCTCTTTATCTCCTCCTGCATCAGCAATGAAAGCTGGTCTTGTATCTTTTCTGATAACATAAGTTTCCCCACCAATCACTTCGCCAGTATTAGCATCTTTTTGTACAACATGATAAGTGTATTCTGATTTATCAGTCAACTCTTCGGTTAAAAAATTAAAGTCAAGTGTTAATAGCCCCATTTCGTTGGCCTCAAAAGCGATATCGTCTAAAATTACGTTGTCGCCTTTTACGAGTTTTCTTTTTTCTTCAATAGTTGGGTCTAACTTATCAGCAATTTTACCGCCACGCTCCCAAGCTTCGAATAAAACATCATCCATTTTTAGGGTTACTTCGGCTTCCTCAAAAATTGCTTTTCCACCTTCATTGTTTTGCTTTTGTAGTTCTAAGAAAAAAGTTCTTGGTGTATCTGATGGGTTTGCTACCATAACAGAAGCACTTGTTGCATTAGCTATTAAATCAACAACAGTAATATTTTTCCATGCTTGATTGTTGTTATTTCTTACCATTACGTTTGGATTACTTGTAAAAGTACCCATTGGGTCGTCTGGCGAATCAATTCTAGCCATTAAGCAAAAATGCCATGGGTTATCGTTATCTAAATAAAAATCAGGGTTTGGAACTTCCCAGGGAATTACAACAATTGTCTCTTCGCCTTCTTGAAGAGACGGAATTGTAACAGAATTTAATACTCCACCCAAAGGGTCTCCAGTTGCACTAGGTGGAAGATTAGGATTATCAGGCGAGCCATCATCTAAAGAGCCATCCCAATTTTGAGGCCATGCAAGTGCTGTATTTGCTTTTGCCCAATTAACGGTTAGTGTTTCATTTCCTGTTGATGTAACACAACTTTTATTAATCACTCTGACATAGATGTAGTTTGGTGGTGTAATAGTCCATGGACCTATGTTAATAGGTGCTTTGTATTCAGGATTTTGATGGGTTAAACCACCATCATTGCTATTTCTTACCCAAATATCTTGACTTGTCCACATATGCTGTGTAACTGAGTTTGGCTCTGTACCGTCATCATCAGGACTGTCTTTAACATATAAATCTAGAGTAGCTGAACCCATGCTTTGTGCCATTTGAACAGCTGCATAAGCATCTACTAAACCATAACCCATTTGGTTATTCCAAGTACCATTAGGTCTTGATGAGTTTGTTGTGTATGAATAACTTCCAACTTTTTGTGATGTTTGTTCAATAATATCTCTGACTTGTTGACCACTTAAACAAGGGTTAACTGATAGTATTAAAGCTACAATACCACTAACGTGTGGTGTCGCCATAGATGTACCATTCCAAGATGCAGTTCCTTGTGTTGGTATAGTAGATAATATACCACTACCTGGCGCTACAACATCTAAGTCAGAACCAAAACCTGAAAAAGAAGAGCGATTACCACTAGAAGTAATTGAACCAACACATAAAATGTCATCATGAAAACTTGCTGGATAATCAATAGCAGGTGATTGATTTCCTGAAGCAAAGGTTAAAATAGTGCCTAAACCATCTCTACCATTATTTAGAGCATTAACTATTGCATTTTCTAATAAAGCACTTTGTAGTTGGTTGTAAAAAGCACCACCTTGATCACCCCATGAATTGTTTATAACAGCAGCACCATTTTGCCAAGCCCAATTTATACCATCAGCTAGTTCTTCTGAAACATTTGGGGTTAATGATAGCGTATGGCTAATACTCATAATTTCCGATTGAGGTGCTACTCCAACTATTTGAAGGTTATTATCTTTTTCTGCTGCAATTGTTCCGGCTACATGAGTACCATGATTCCTTCCGCTTGTGAAAACACTAGGGGATGAACCATTTTGTGTGTCATAACTCAAAGTTGAAATATTATCATTTAAATCATTATGCTGTTTATAAACACCTTGGTCTAAAACGGCAACTTTTACACCATTACCCTCTGTTATAGTCCATGCGTTACAAGCATTAATATCTATACTTGGATTTGATGAGTTGTTTAAGCCCCATAAACTTCCAAAATCAGTGTCATTTGTACAATTTCCCCTAAAATGAAACATAAAAGCTGGGTCAACATCTGCAAAAAGACCAGTTTCAAAAAACTCATTTGACAATTGCAATGATGTTTTGGGATTATTTGCATTAACCATTAATTTATACCATAATGGCATAAATTGGTTTTGATGTATTATGGTTACACCTTTTTGGCTTGCAGTTTGTTGAAGTAAGCTTAAATCTGATGGATTATTTAATTTAATGTAAAAAATGTTTGAAGTCGCAATCGATGAAGCATTATCTCTTTTAAAGTATAAAGAAACATTTCGGATTTCAGGATTACTCAATAGAGTATTAAACTTTTGAAAATAATCCATAGTTGACGGTTCTGTACTATATTCAATTTCTCCTCTTTTTACAGACAAGTCTGATTCTAATTGAACATTCTCAATACCTAAATTTTGAATTGTACTTTCTTGAAAACCTGTATTTGTTGTTAAAAATACTTTTTTCTTGTCTAGAGTTAAATAAATCTTCTCTCCCTTATAGTAATAGTAATAATTACTTTGAGCATTTGCAGTAAAAAATACTACTGTTAGAAAAATCGTTATGTAAAATTTTATTTTCATGATAAATATTTTTGAAGTTAATAATTTTTGTTGAATTCAACTTGTATTCTTTGAATTAACTTCACGGTGGATGTTCATATCTCACGAATATTTTCTTTTTCCATATGTTCTTACCGTTTTCCATTCTCTATATGTTGGGTAACGGTCTCGTGTATCATTAGTGGCTTGCAAAAAATCAACACATTTTTGTTTTCATTCGTAAAGATAGAAAAAAATCCAAAACCTTGAATTTTCGCCTAAACTCAGCCATTAATGATACACATTGTTGGCAAGCGTATTTTTATTCTAATAATAGATAATCAGCAATTTATTTCGTTTTAATCAACTTTCTTTGCAAATATTTTTATTCGTTTTCCATTCTATATTTTTCATTCCATTTTTCGATTTAGCGTTTCAATTTGCAAGTCAGCATTTCAATTCCAATTATTAAAATTTCCATCGTCAAATTCCACGTCATAGTTTTTGAAAGTCAAATTGTTAATAATCAAATTTTATCGTGAATTAAAATTTACCGTTGTTTCATTTTCGTTTGCCGTTTCACAATTTCATTTCGTAATCAAGATTTTCATTTTGAATTTGGCAAATTTCATTGTTAAAATTCAAATCTTCATTATTCACATTTTGATTCAATCAACTGTTTTAGCCATTAATTTCGTAACAAGTTTTTTGGTTTTGACTTAAAAAATATTCACTGAAAATAGGCGAGAAGTCGTCAAATTCGCACATAACTTTTTAATCAAATCTTGTTATTAAAATTCAAATCGTGAGTTTAATTTTCAAAGTGAATTTTCCTGTATATGCTTGCCAACGGTCTCGGCTATGAGTAGTTGCGTGGGTTAGCACTTAACTTTGCAAGTACACACCGAGTTGGAAATTCCGCAGGAATTTCCAAAGTAAGCGATATGTAGCAATTACTTATAGCCATTGTTGGGCGTAGTATTTTATTATTCTAATTTAGTTTTTCTTATAATATGAATTCCACCAACACTATATGCTAAACTAATCGGTATCGGTTTTTCATTCAAATAAAAATTTCCATTTTTAAATGGTGTCAACCTTTCGTCTATCAAGAAGAAATAATTTTCTTTGTCGGTTAGAATCTCCAAATTATCATTGGTTAAATCTATCTGTTCAATATAGTTTACTTTTCCCAGTTTGTTAAGTTCAGGTATTGTAACTTTTTCTCCATTTATCTCACAAACGTGTTTTTCTCCAAGTCCAGGCATTCCAAACCAAGGCATTGCCTGTCCAACTTGTACTGAAATATTTGAAGTATCTCCTTCAAATAGAAAGTGTTTGACTTTAAATGTCTCAAAAATTGGTGGAAGTGATTTTTTCGGAAAAGGTTCTTCTGCTTTCCAAAAAAACATTACTTTATTTTGCCATTCTTGGTCGTTTTTATCAGTACAAATTAAATTATCTGTCCAATAATGCATATAAAGTTGACCTGTTCGTAGCAAAATGGTTGATTTTTCAATTTTCTCTTTTTGTTGGTCAGTTAAGTCTCTTGAAATTTTATAGCCAATATTGTCACCTGTTGAAACGAATTTATCTCCTTTTTTTAATTCAACGGTTTCTGTATCGTTTTTATTTCCCGAATTATTTTCTACTTTTTTCTTTCCAAAAAGTTTGTCAAGAATTCCCATAATTTATTTTTAAGTGAGTTTGTTTTTATTCTTTCTCGGTCAGTTTTGTCATATTACGCCCAACGGTCTTGTATATGGCTCGTAGCGTGCAAATTAGCGAAGATTTTACGGTTGAGCACAAGCCAGGTTTTTAAAATTTACTATTTATCTTTTTTATTGGAAATCGTCAAATTTAAAAATTTGGCGA
>JASMTR010000127.1:0-2899 GCA_041694175.1 Bacteroidales bacterium | reverse complement strand
GTTAAATTCTCCACCACCAACTAAAGCAAATTGTTGAGCTAAAATGTTAGGAAAAGAATTCATTTGGCCTTCGCGATAAAGTGCATTATCTGCAAATCCAGCAGTTAATGAATTTCCAACACTAACATAGTTAGAAAAGTCAGCTTCTCCAGTGTCAAAGACTTCATTATCTTCAATAGCGTCATCAAATTCAGCTTCGCAACTCATAAGAAAAGCTGCTGAAAAAAGTAATAGGTATAATTTAAATATTTTCATCATAATAATTTTAGAGTTTATAAGAAATGCCTATTCCAGGAATAAACGTATTGGATTTATACGTTCCACTAAATGGAACTGTAACGCCGTTTTCCGTGTAGCCATCAAAAGATGCGTTGACTTCACTGAATCTTAAATATAAAAAAGAGGCATCGATAGATAGCTTTTCGTTGACATCATAAGAAAGTCCCGCAGTGTAACCTTGAGAATCGTTTCTTGGAGTTTCTGGCGAAAAAAAGTTGGATTGCACAGGAGATTCATCATAATAAAAACCACCTCTTAAAGTCAACTGATCCATAGCTTCATATTGAACGCCAAATCTGTAGGTACTTGCATTTTCGTAGTTTCTTGGATTAATTGAGTTTGGAATATCAGGATCGTTAAAAACGATATCTAAAGAATCATAAGCTTCCCACATGGCTCTATTAAAATCAAAAGCGAAAAGCAACTTGTCGTTGAATTGATAAGACAAGCCTACAGTCAATTCTGCAGGTAAAGGTAAAGACGCATCAAAAGTGGTTTGACCGTTAGACACCGGAACAAGACTTGAGTTAGGAAGGTTACTAAAAGTAGCATCACCACCTTCAGCTTTAAGAATAATCTCTGATCTGTAGTTAAACCCGATTCTTAACTTTTCGGTTGGCGTGAACATGAAACTTGCGCTCCAGCCCCATTCATCAACACCGCTATCATCTATTTCAACATTTGATCTTATGCCATTTTCATCAGTCAATGTTCTATTTATGTTTCTTTTGAAATTAACGTTACCTGTAGCATAAATTGGTCCACCACCAATGCTAAAATGTTTAGATAATTTTATGGAAATTAAAGGTTGAATTAAAAAAGCTTCTAATTCAATATCACTAATTAAGTGAGAGCCTGCCCAGTCTTTTTCCCATTCTACGCTACTACCAAAAGGAGTGGTCACAGAAAGTCCAACAGCAAACCTTTCGCTAATTTTGTAGCTTCCATAAAGGTAAAAAGGTGTACTGACATTATCTTCAATTTCAGCAAATTGACCAGTTTCAGTGTTTTGCCATTTGGTTGATGAAAATATGCCGTAAGCTCCAGCCGAAATGTTAATTTTGTTTTCTAAATAGACTAAACCTGCAGGGTTAAAAAAAGCAGATTCAGCACTATTTATTACCGCAACGCCAGTATGCCCCATAGCAAGAGCCCGATTACCTTGCAAACTTACTCTATATCCACCAGCAAAAGCTTGGATAAAAGTAAAACTTACAAGCATAAAAATAAAAAGTGATTTTTTCATAAATTCAATTTTAAGAGGTAATTTTTTTATTAATCTTAATTTAACCCTCCAAATTTAATATTAATTCAGAATTAACAAAGCTTTTTTTTATTTTATTATGCAAGCATAATAAAATTTAAGATATAAATTCCATTGTTTTACTTAAAAAAGACTTAGGATTTTCAGCGTGAACCCAATGACCAGCTTTGTCTATAGTCTCAATCTTAAAATCACTAAAATGCTTGTTAATCAATTCTTTATCAGAATTTGAAATATAATCTGATTGTTCTCCTTTTATAAATAAGGTTTTACCATTAAAGGTAAAATCTTCGGGCAGCGCTTGACCGATATTTTCTTTATTATTTATAAATACGTCAATATTTGGTTTTAAATTAAGGGTGTTATCGTCTTCTCTCTTTAAATTTTTTAACAAAAACATCCTAACTCCGCTATGACTAATTTTTTCTTTTAAAATATTTTCGGCTTCTTTTCTTGAAGTGAGTTTTGTATTTTGAAGAGCTTTTAATCGTTCTAAAATATCGTCGTGATGGGGTTTATAATATCTTGGCGCAATATCTACCACAATCAAATGACTGAGTAAATCAGGATATTGACATGCAAAAAACATCGCCACTTTCCCGCCCATAGAGTGTCCAATTAAAATGGCATTTTTCAGGCTCTTATCTTTAAAATAAGTATTCACATCTTCAGCCATAATTTTATAACTAAAATCTTGGTGATGTGGGCTTTTGCCGTGATTTCTCAAGTCAAGCAAATGCACTTCATAACCCGCTTCTACATAGGCTTTTGATAGGGTTTTCCAGTTGTCGCCCATGCCCAAAAATCCATGCAGAATCACTATGGGCTGACCTTTTCCCGAGATTTGTGTGTGTAATTTCATTTTAATTTTTTTAAATAAGACTGAATAACATTTTCTAAGCCGTGGTATAAAGCTTCACAAATCAAGGCGTGACCAATTGAAACTTCCTTTAGATTTGGTATGTTTTGAGCAAAATAGGAGATGTTTTCTAAATTTAAATCGTGGCCAGCGTTAAGGTCAATATTCAATTCATTGGCGAGAAGTGAAGCTTGCACATAATTTTTGATCGCCTTTTCTTTATTGTTTTTAAAATTTTCTGCGTAAGCTTCCGTATACAGCTCTACTCTGTCAGTATTTGTGTGTTTAGCATACTTTATCATTTCTGGATCAGGGTCTACAAAAATAGAAGTGCGTATATTTTCGTTTTGAAAAATTTGTATGATGTCTTTAAGGTAGTCTTGATGTTTTTTAGTATCCCAACCCGCATTGGAAGTAATGGCGTCAACAGCGTCTGGCACTAAAGTAACCTGAGTTGGTTTTGTTTCTAAAACTAAGTCTATAAACTTTGGATTGGG
>JASMTR010000126.1:0-3630 GCA_041694175.1 Bacteroidales bacterium | reverse complement strand
TGAAATAAACTTTGCTAATAGGGTTGATACGCCAAATTTAACTACTTATTTAGAAAACAAATATCCAAACGGCTATACTTTTGGTTATGAAAGAACATTTTTAGAGGACGATGATACGTTTGTTGTCAAAGAAGTTTTTGCCAATGGTGAAATTGATGTTTCAGGCTTCGTAAACCTAGCAAATGGTGATTTCACACAATATTTAGAATTACAAAGAACACGTGATATGATTTTGATAGATGACTTTGTTGATGATGAGTTATATGAATTTGATGCTAGCGACCAAGATAGCCAAGAATTTTTTGATGAAGGGTTTTTGGAGGATTTTGACGAACCAGAAACGCAAGCATCTGGAAGGTTTTGGGGTTGGTCATGTGGAGAAACATATTCTATTGAACCAGGATCTTGTTACAGAACCTGTAATTATTACGTAATTTGGAAAAGAATTGATTCAATTCAAGCATCGGAAGGAAGTCAGGATCATCCTGTTTATAGTTGTGATAATTTACCTGGAAATAATCCTAAATTACCTCAAGTTAATCCAAACTAATTTTAACATGGGGATTAATCATTATTAATCCCCTTATTACTTTTTAAAATGAAAATTTTTTTATTATTTTTTTTTGTAGCTCTCCAGTCTTTTCCTCAAAAATGCATTGTCACCTATGATTCAATAAATAATAATGTCATTCCTTTTTCTTATATAAAAGTAAAGGATAAAATTTATACGTCAAACCAAGATGGTGTGGCCTCATTTTATGCTTCTAATAGTGACACCCTTTTGATTAAAAATAGTTTTTATAAAGACAAATGGATTCTAAATAAAGATGTAAAGGATACCATTTTTTTAACACCTACAATAGAAATTCTTGAAAATATTGAAATAGTATCTTACCAAGGTTACAAAACTAAAACTTATGATCAGAAAAACAATTTTGGCTTTATTATCCCAGCAAAAGCATCAGAGATTATTTCATGCCTTAACTTTAATGATAAAAAAATGTCAGAAGCTTATATAAAATCTATCAGCTATGAAGTAAGCACAAAAAACAGATTGACTAAATATTTAGATAAAATTACAGAAAGTGACAATTATATTATTAAATTAAATATATACTCATCAAACAAAGACTTAAATCCTATAAAAAATATTGAAAAAAGTATAATAAAAACAATTTCTATAAAATCTATTTTGGATGAAAGCAAATCAAACAAAAAAGGCAGGTTTTTGTTGACTTTTGACGTTGAACACTATCAAATTAATTTTCTAAATCAAAATATATGTATAGGTCTAGAAGTTGTAAATACTTCTATTAAAAATGAGAAACTTAAAGAAATAGTTATGTTTCATCCATTCCTCACCTTAAAAAACAATAAAAATATTGAATCGAAAACATATTTTACTGGTGTATTTGAAAAGCAAAAAAAGTTAAAGACGTTCTTTGAATATTATCCAAACCAAATTGATTTTATGAAAAATAGAGAACCTAAACTTATTCCTAGTTTTGAAATTTATTATAAAAAATAAGCTATTAATGATTTGAGTTTTTTATTTTTAGGTAAATAGCATATAGAAATTTTAAGTCAATAATGTCCTCATTATGAAATATTTACTTTTTATATTTTTTATCTCAATTACAGTTTCGTTATATTCTCAAAACATTAATGTTTTAGATGAGTCAACAAAAAAACCAGTACCCTATGCAATCGTTTTTTTAGACTCTATAATACCCCTACAAATTCGGACCATTAGTTAAGTTGAAAAATTTATTAACTTTAAAGAATGGAAAAAATGCGAAAATCACGAAGAAAATTCACTTCAGAATTTAAGTCAAATTCACTTCAGAATTTAAGTCAAAGGTAGCTATTGAAGCTTTAAAAGAGCGTTATAGTCTATCAGAATTAGCTGAACGTTTTGAGTTACATCCCAATCAAATCAGTCAGTGGAAACAAGAATTTTTAGAGAAATCTAGCGATGTTTTTGATAAAAAATCATCTAAACCAAAAGAGCAAGAAGTTGATATCGATAAGCTTTATGCAAAAATTGGAAAGCTTGAGGTTGAGCGAGATTACTTAAAAAAAAACTTGAAGAAATTGGATCTACTACAATGAAAAAGGAATTGATTTTAAAGCAAAAGGATACCTCATTAAGTATCAGAAACCAATGTGAGCTTCTAAATTTATCCAGGAGTAGTTTGTATTATAAACCCATCGGGGAAAAACCTGAAAACTTGGAAATAATGCAAATTATGGATAAACATATTTTAGAAGAACCAACAGCGGGGGTTTTAACTATGCAGTCTATGTTAGAAAATAAAGGTATTAAGGTCAGCTATGAGCGTGTAAGACGCTTAATGCGAAAGGCTAATATTCGACCTATTTATCCAAGAAGACACTTAACTGTTCTGGGAGAAAAGAAGTATGTACACCCTTATCTTCTGAAGAACTTGAAAATAGAACGTCCAAATCAAGTATGGGAAATAGACATCACTTATGTGCCGATGCATAAAGGTTTATGTACCTTACGGCTATCATAGATGTATATAGTCGATCCATTATGGCTTGGGGATTATCTAATACATTGGATGCACAGGCAAGCTTAGAAGTAGTCAAACAAGCCATAAAAACGAAAGGCAAACCTGAGATATTGAACTCTGATCAAGGAAGTCAATTCACTTGTTTAGCTTATGTCGAACTATTAAAAGATGAGGATATAAAAATCAGTATGGACGGCAAAGGAAGAGCTTTAGATAATATTTATATAGAGCGATTCTGGAGGACAATAAAGTATCAGCATATCTTTTTAAACCCTGCTGATGATGGAATAACTTTGTACAAAGGAATAAAAAAATGGATGGATAAATATCATAACAAAAACCATCAAGGTATAAATCAAAAACCAATTGAAAAATATAAAAATGCAGCCTAAAAAATCAACTAAGAAATAACTATAAGTGGTCTAAAGAAATGAGGGTATTATACTCAATTGGAAAATACACTGACGAAAAAGGCACATTAAACATAAATAATTTAAAATACAAATCTATTAAAATTCAACATTTGGCTTATCAAGACAAAGAAATTTTAAAGAGAGACTTTAATGATACAATTTATTTGAAACCCAATATATCGCAACTTAATGACGTTACTGTTTTTAATAAAAAAAGACATAAATTAAAAACTTTAAAGTTTAAACCATACTATGGCGTCACTTTATTTGAAGGTTCTGAATCTATAAGTTGTATTTACCCCAAAAATAAAGATATAATTTTCGCAAAGTCATTAAAATACAATATCCATGTTGTAAAACCCTCAAAATATAAAATTCAAGATTCTGTAAAACATATTTTTAAACTTAATGTTTACGAGAACGTCAATTTCAAACCCAAAAGTTTAATGAGATTACCAATTACAAACACAATTTTTGAAGTAGAACTCAAAGGAAAAAATAGACAGTTAATTTATGATTTTGAAGATAACCCACTTATTATTAGTGATAAAGGAATATGTCTTGGCTTAGAACATATAACATATAGAAATGAAGTATAGTACACTAAAAATGATCCAATTAATACCTCTATTTCTAGAAAAAGTAAGAACTTCAGTTTTAAGTCTTATTTGAGATATACA
>JASMTR010000125.1:0-5102 GCA_041694175.1 Bacteroidales bacterium | reverse complement strand
GGTTGTTGGTACTAAAACAGCTACCTGCTTTCCATTATCAACAGCTTTAAAGGCGGCTCTTATGGCTACTTCTGTTTTACCAAAACCAACATCACCACAGACTAACCTATCCATAGGCTGTTGGTTTTCCATGTCTTTTTTAACCGCTTCTGTTGCTGTGCTTTGGTCTGGTGTGTCTTCATATATAAATGAAGCTTCTAATTCGTGTTGTAAATAAGAGTCTGGACCAAACTGAAATCCTTTTTTTAGTTTTCGCTTTGCGTAAAGTTTTATCAAGTCAAACGCAATTTTTTTGACTTTGGTTTTTGTTTTTTGCTTTAAATTTTTCCAAGCTTTACTTCCTAATTTATAGATTTTTGGAGGTTGGCTGTCTTTGCCATTGTATTTAGAAATTTTATGCAAAGCGTGTATACTCAGATACAACACGTCGCCTTCACCATAAACCAGTTTAATGGCTTCCTGGATGTTGCCATCAACATCTATTTTTTGTAAGCCACCAAATTTTCCTATGCCATGATCAATGTGAGTCACAAAATCACCGCGCTCAAGTTGGGTCAATTCTTTAAGTGTTATGGCTTGTTGTTTAGAAAACTTATTTTTTAATTTAAATTTATGATAGCGCTCAAAAATTTGATGATCGGTGTAACAAACCAATTTACTTTTATGGTCAATAAACCCTTCATGCAGGCCTAAAACTAAAGTCTGATAGTTCTTAAATTGCATGTCTTCAAAAATATCATGAAAGCGTTGTGCTTGTTGTTGATTAATACAGCAAATTAAATTGGTATATTCTGCATTGTGATGTTGATTTAAGTCTTCAATCAATAAATCAAACTTTTTATTAAAAGCAGGTTGAGGTTCTATGTTACATTCAAAAGTATGAGCATCTGAGGCGTTAAAGTGATTTTGCCGATAAAACTGAATACAATTATACTTACTAAGTTGATTTTCTATACTTTCACCGTCGCAAAACAAGTCTTCTGGAGAAGAATATTTTACATTTTTCGATAGATTTTCAAAATTAGATTTTGCTTTTTTAAATAAACTATCTAATTCTGCTTTAAGCAATTCTGTATTTTCTAGTAATAATAAACTTTGATTTTTGATATATTCTAAAAACCCTTGTCGCTTTTCCTGCACGTGTTTGTTCTCTACATTCGGCATGATTGAAGCCTGCCGTAGGGTTTCCGTTGAGAGTTGTGTTTCAATATCAAAACATCTTATGCTTTCTACTTCATCATCAAAAAACTCGATTCGATAAGGTTCTTCATGACTAAATGAGTAAATATCTACAATACCGCCTCTCACTGAAAATTCACCGGGCTCTGTGACAAAATCAACTCGTTTAAATTCATACTCAAAAAGGGTTTCATTGATAAATTCAATATCTAGTTTATCAGCTTTTGAAATTTTTAAAGTATTGCGGTCTAGTTCGCTTTTTGTTACTACTTTTTCAAATAAAGCCTGTGGATAAGTCACAATGATTACGGGCTTTTTTCTAGAGTTTAACCGATTTAATACTTCAGCTCTAAGTAAAACATTGGCATTGTCTGTTTCTTCTATTTCATAAGGACGTCTATAACTTCCTGGATAAAACAAGACCTGTTCTTTACCTAAAAAGTCCTCTAATTCGTTAAGATGATAAGCTGCGGTTTCCTTGTCCTTAAGTATAAAAACTAAAGGGCGTTTACTCTGTTTAAAGAGCTGAACGGTATAAAGTGTTTTTGAAGATCCAACAAGATTTTTGACATAAAAACTTTTGACTTCATTGTCATTAATATTAGTCAACAAGGGTTGAACCGAATTGGGTTTTGAAAATAAACTTAAAAGTTCAGACTTATTCATATAAGCAAATAAGATGGCAAAAATAAATTATAATTATAGAAATCTAATGCTTGAAAGAATTTATTAAAATTTATATAAGAAATTGTAAAAGAAAAGCATTTTAAAACTTATCAGAATACTGTTGTGAAAGTGTTAATTTTAAATTCTTTACACGTTGAAGCAAACTTGGATGTGAATAATGTACCTTAACATATAAAGGATGAGGTGTTAAATTACTCAGGCTTTTTTGAGATAACTTTTTTAGAGAACTGATCAGATATTGACCCGTATAAGTGTTTTTAGCAAAATTGTCTGCTTGATATTCAAATTTTCGTGATAAAATATTCATCAGAAAACCTGTGAGGGTTGAAATAGGCGAGTAGAGTAACCCAAAGGCAATAAGCCCTATATGAAAACCTTGTTGCTCAACACCTAAAGCCTCGTATAGTAGTGGATTTCCAACCATAAGCGATAGCAACCACAATGTTAGACCAGTACTGATAATAGAAAGTGTGAGATTATAAAAAATGTGTTTGTGTTTATAATGCCCGACTTCGTGAGCCAAAACGGCAACAATTTCTTCGTCGTCTAGATCTTCAATTAAAGTGTCATAAAGTGTGATACGTTTTTGAGAGCCAAACCCAGAAAAATAGGCATTGGCTTTTGTGCTGCGTTTAGAGCCATCAATCACATAAATATTATCAAGTTTAAATCCAACTTTGTTAGCATAAGCTTCTATTTTTTCTCTTAAGCTTCCATCTTCAAGTGGTGTTTGTTTATTGAATAGTGGCACAATGAGTTTGGCATAAAACATATTCATAAACAAACTAAAAACGCTGATGAGAATCCATGCGTATATCCAAAAGGTATTTGGGAATTGCAAATAAAACCAAATAATAAGACTTAGAAAAGCGCCACCAATAATAGCGCCTAACAACCAACCTTTTAACTTGTCAAGCCAAAAAGTTTTAGGTGTCATTTTATTAAAACCATAGCGTTCTTCAATAACAAATGTTGAATAGTAACTGAAAGGCGTTGAGATAATATCACTAGCTAACATCAAAATTCCGAAAAAAATTAGGGCAATTGTTATGGGATGACTTGCCCATTCTCTTGCAATACCATCAACAAAAGCAAAACCATCTAAAAACAAAAAAATTAATATTCCAATAAACGACACCCAATCACTGATCAGGCTTAATTTATTTTTATCTGTTTTATAATTTTGAGATTTTTGATACTCATCAGAATCATATACGTCACTAAGTTCTTCGGGAATAGGGTCGTTAAAGCGTTTTGTGTTAAGGTGATCTAAAACCTGTTCAAAAATAAAACTGACAACCACAATACCTATAATAATGTAAAATAGTAACTGTGCAGACATGTTTTAAGGTTTATAAAATTTGGCGTCTTGTCTTAATTGAGCCATTTTAATAGCTGCAATAGCTGCTTCGGTTCCTTTGTTGCCGTGCTTACCGCCAGACCGATCAATAGATTGTTGTTTGTTTTGGTCTGTTAAAACGCAAAAAATCACAGGAATATCAAGCTCAATATTGAGTTGAGTCACGCCGTTTGAAACGCCTTGACAAACGAAATCAAAATGTTTAGTTTCACCTTCTATAACAGACCCAACTACAATTATGGCATCAAGCATATCAAAACTCTCTGACATTTTTTTAGCACCGTAAATGAGTTCAAAACTTCCAGGAACATTCCAACGTACAATGTTTTCTTTTATAGCACCTTGAGCTATGAAAGCATCAAACGCACCTTGAAATAAATTTTGAGTAATATCACTATTCCATTCTGAAACAACTAAGCCAAATTTAAACGCTTTGGCGTTAGGTACATCTTCTGCTTTGTATTCTGAAAGATTGTTACCTGCTGTAGCCATAACTTAAGATTTCATGGCTTGAGCTTTACCGAGGTAAGGCGCAAGTTTTTTGGCTTCTTCTGAGTTAGGATAATTATCTTCTATAGTTTTTAAATGTTTAATAGCCTTATCAGCTTTTTCGAGTTGAATCGCTGTAAGAGCAGCTTTAAACAAATATTTAGGAGTCGTGTAGTTATTATCTCTGCGATTTGCTGCTTTTTCAAAATAACCTAAGGCATCTTCAGGTTGTTCAAGTTGAAGAAATGCATCACCAATTGCACCAATAGCAAAAGTGGAGATAATTTCATCATCAGCGCTAAAGTTTTCAAGATACTCTATCGCTTTTTGGTATTCACCAATATTTAAGTAAGAAATACCCGCATAGTAATTGGCTAAATCGCCAGCTTTTGTAGAGCTGTATTCTTGTGCAATATCTACAAAGCCAAATTTGCCTTGTGCTCCGTTTATGGCTATACTAAATAAAGAATCTCGTTCTTGTGAAGTTGTAGCCTCCAGAGCGGAATCAAAATAAATTTGAGATTGATTTAACTCATTTGAAGCTTCTTCTTGTTGAGGTTGAACAATAAATTTATTGTAACCTAAATAGCCAAGCACAACAACAATAATTAAGACAATTACACCAACAATTATGTTCTGATATTTAGAAACAAATTCTTCGGTTTTAGAAGCTTTTTCATCTAAAGTATTAAAGACTTCTGCTGTTGTTGATTCCTCTTCAACTTTATCTTGTTTTTCTTTCTTTGTTTTGGGTTTACCACCACGTTTTTGATATGTAGCCATTTCTTAATTTTATTCGACTTGCAAAAGTATAATTTTTATTGATAACCTTAGCCTAATTTTTCAAAATTTGAAATCTCAATTGGAATTGAATGTGTAATTTTGAATAAATTATTTTAATTAGTAGCACTTTCTATGATTTTAAAATCTTTGTCATTACTACATTATAAAAATTTCGATGCTTTTGAATATCAATTTGATTCCAAAATCAATTGCATTGTTGGCGAAAACGGTAAAGGCAAAACTAATATTTTAGATAGTATTTATCATTTGGCCTACACCAAAAGTTATTTTAACCCAATTACGAGTCAAAATATACAACACGGTCAGGATTTTTTTGTTGTTGATGGTCAATTTGAGCGCCAATCTAAAACCGAAAACATCATTGTTTCTTTTAAAAAAGGACAAAAAAAGATTGTAAAACGCAATGCCAAAGCTTATGATAAATTAAGTGAGCACGTAGGTTTTATTCCTGTTGTTATTATTTCGCCAACAGACAGAGATTTGATTTTAGAAGGCAGCGATGTTCGAAGAAAATTTATGGACAGCGTGATTTCTCAAGTTGATAAAAAGTACTTGAACAATCTCATTAAATACAATAAAATCC
>JASMTR010000124.1:0-28637 GCA_041694175.1 Bacteroidales bacterium | reverse complement strand
CAGAAGTTGTATTGAATGAGAATGCAATTAATACCTATTCGTTTTCAGTAGATCAATCTATTTCTGAGAGTGTGGCGACGGATCGTTTTGATATTAGATTTGATACCACAACACTTTCCAATGATGATTTTGAATTGTCAAGTATTTCGATCTATCCTAATCCTGCTAATGATATTCTCAATATCAATTTAGGCCAAAATTCTAGTCAAATAAAGAATCTCACCTTATTTGATTTAAATGGAAGACAGATCTATCAAAAACAGTTTGATGATAACCAAACCCAACAAAGTCATATTGATGTGAGTCAATTGAGTAGTGGGGTTTATCTATTAACTATTAAAACACAAAATACTCAATATAACCAAAAGGTAATTATTGAATAACTAACTTTAATATAATATCAATGAATGTTCTATCAATCCCTCAGTCATCTGAGGGATTTTTTATGTTATAAATTTTAAAAACATTACTAACTTGATTTCGATTAGCTGTTGTACAGTTAATAAATATTGATTTTTGTATATTAATAATTGTCAGGTCGAGCGGAGTCGAGACCTTTTTTTTTAGATTTTTTAAATTAATATTAAGATAAATAAACCTTATCCTGAAGTTATAGGGAAGCAAATTATTGGATAATAATAGTTTAAATGATTAATAGTTAAAAAACTAAATTGAAATCTGGCTACTAATCTTATCTACAAATCCATAATAAATACCATTTTAAGTAATGTCATTGTGCCGAGAATTATAGTCGGTTGCTCAATTCAATTTTTTTATTAAGATTATTAGTTTAAAATTTAATTAATATTACGTGACCTTGATATAAATTTTCAATTATAAAAGTTGTTAAATCAGTTGTTTTTCTAAGTAAAACAAAGAATTTTGTAGCTTGGAGAGTATAGAAATTAGGCTTTAGCTTGGAAATTAACCTATAATTTAAGCCATAAGGTGTTTAATATATCGACACTATGACTGATATGAATTCTATTGCTGGTTTAATAGGGTTTACTTGTAAACCAAATTTTAAAACCTAAAGAAGACCTAAACCAAAGTTTAATATTCAACTTAAATAAGCTCAAATTAAGAATAGGTACATTTTATTTCGCTAGTCTTTAAAAATTACTATCACCTGGAAAAGTATCATCTAAATAATCGGGAATTCCATTACCATTAGAATCAGGGAATTCTATTGTACCGTCTTCGTTAATAATGATTTCATCTCTTGTTAGAACAGAGTCGCCATCATCATTTCTGTCCACAAAATTAGGCAAACCATCGCCATCTGTATCATCACCAATGTCGTCGCCTTCAGGAATATCATCTACTCGACCATTATTATTGAGATCTTCCATAAACGATGGAATACCATCCTGATCATGGTCAGCTTCTTTAGATTTGTAGAGTTGTACTGCAAAAATAATAGGTTGATAACGCTTGATTGGGGACCCAACAGGTGGTGAGGCAAAAAAACCTAAGCCCGAGGGTACAAATACAACACCAATACCAAAATCATCATTAAAGGTTAAAGTGCCGTCTCCATTTTCAACAAATCCAGAAGATCCTCTAAGCTCTGGCATAAGTTCGTAAAACCCTCTAACTGTTTGTGGTAAATCAAACCAAACAGGGTTGGGGTTAGTATCAAAAGTTTCATTATCTATAGTTATACCTTGAAAGGTTACGAAAGTAGAATCTGCGAAGGTGGGCTTTCGCTCTTGCGGATTACCTTCTCTCTGAATAAGATAGTAAAGTGTGTATTCTACACCTCTCTGAATCACTTGCTTGCTCTCTAAAAGATCAGATTCTATAATAGGTGTTTTGTCACTATTTTCACCAGCTATGGTGTCAAATGTGAATTTTTGAAAATTGGGGTTTTGAGGATTATCGACAAATTCAAAAAAATGGGTTTGAAGGAAACCTTCTATTTCTGCCATGTTTTCAACCTTAACTTCTTCAGGGTCTCTTAGTTGGACATTAGTTCCTCCTGTATCATCATCACTACTGCATGATATGAGCACTCCACTTAAAACTAATATGACTAAAATATTTTTAATAAAATTCATTAATTCACAATTTTGGGTGCAAGATACGATTTTCTCTTATTTTTGTTGTTAAAAACGATTTAAGAGAGTGATTTGTTATGCGTGTAGATAAATATTTATGGTGTGTTCGGTATTTTAAAACGAGAAGTCAAGCGACACAAGCCTGTAAAAAAGGGCATGTTAAAGTTAATAACGATAAAGTGAAAGCGTCAAGGGAAGTTTTTCCAACAGATAAAATAAATGTGCGAAAAAATCAAATTAACTATCATATTGAAGTTTTAGACATTCCAAAATCTCGTATTGGCGCTAAACTGACGAACATTTATAGAGTAGATAAAACACCTCAAAGTGAATTCAAAGCTCAAGAAAAACTAAAGTATTCACAAGATTATTATAGAAAAAAAGGAACAGGACGACCAACTAAAAAAGACCGCAGAGATATTGATGATTATTTAGAAAAACCTAAAACTAAAGATAGTGATGAATAGGCTAGATGGGTATTGGGAAGAACGGTATCAAAATAAAGAAACAGGATGGGATATGCAGCAAGTCTCACCGCCATTAAAAAATTATATCGATCAACTTGAAAATACAGCTTTAAAAATATTAATTCCCGGAGCAGGAAATGCTTACGAAGCAGAATATTTGTTTAGTAAAGGTTTTTTAAATGTATATGTGGCAGATATTGCCAAAACACCAATCAATAACCTAAAAACAAGAATACCTGAATTTCCTGATAGCCAACTTTTACACACTGATGTTTTTAATATTGAAGATTCGTTTGATCTCATATTAGAACAAACCTTTTTTTGTACATTATCACCAAAATTAAGGTCTGAATATGCCAAAAAAATGTATCAACTTTTAAGATCTGATGGAAAAATCGTCGGTCTTTTTTTCGATTTTCCTTTAACAGCTGAAGGACCACCATTTGGTGGTAGTAAAGGAGAATATTTGACTTACTTTCAAGATTTATTTGATATTAAAATTTTAGAACCTTGCTACAATTCTCATCCTAAACGTCAAGGCAAAGAGTTGTTTTTTAATTTTAAAAGAATATGATCTTTAGAACAGAATTTAAATTAAAACCTTTTGATTTTTCTATCTCTTATAATGATAAGTTATTTTTTTTAGGCTCTTGTTTTGCTGAAAATATGGGTAATCGATTTACGCAAAATAAATTTAACACAACAATAAATCCCTTTGGCGTCCTTTATCACCCTTTAGCAATTAAAAAATGCATTGATATTGCACAAAGTAATAATTTTGACGTTTCAGGTGGCACTTTTCAATTTAATGAACTTTGGTCTCATTTTGATTCACATTCTAAATTATCAAGATCTGATAAAAACCAATTTATCGACGCTTTACAACAAGCAAGATTAAATACAAAACAAAATATAGAAAGAGCAAATTTCATTTTTATAACCCTCGGAACAGCTTGGGTGTACAGGCATATAGAGTACGATAGAATAGTGGCTAATTGTCATAAACTTCCTCAGAAATACTTTAATAAGGAATTATTAAGCTTAGAAATCATTCAGAATGCACTTTCTAATCTTGTAAATCAGATATCAAAGGTTAATCCTGAAGTGAAATTTATATTTACACTATCGCCAGTTCGGCATCTTAAAGATGGCTTTGTAAACAATCAGTTGAGCAAATCCATATTATACGTGGCAATACAGAATACAGTAAATAGTTTTAAACAAGTAGTTTACTTTCCGAGTTATGAACTTCTAATAGATGATCTTCGAGATTATAGATTCTACAAAAACGATTTGCTTCACCCCAACGATTTAGCTTTGGATTATGTTTGGTCTAAAGTCAATGAAGTTTTTTTTCAAGAAAATACTAGAAGCGTTTTAAAACAAATTGATGTCGTTAATAAAAGATTGAATCATCAATTTTTTAATCCAGAAAGTGAAGCTTCAATTAAATTTAATCAATACACAGAAAAGCTTATTCAAGATTTAGAAACCAAAATTTCAAATAAATTATTTTAATTCTATCGAATAACTAAAAATTGCTTCACTTTAAAATATTTTATATTTTTGTTTGTATAATATTTTAAAAATGCCAAAAGTAACCACAGACTATCAGCATGGTGAGGCAAGAATTTTTAAAAACCCATTTTTAGAAAGCTTGACTAAAACCAACCCGCTTTCTAACATTATCATTTATGGTTTGAGTATTGCTGTGTTTTCCTATTCTGCAATTTTTCATGTTGGTTTAGATTATTTAGTCTTTATTGGGCTTTTTGTATTTGGAATAATCTTTTGGACATTTGCTGAATATATGTTGCATAGATATTTATTTCATTGGATAAATGAAAATAAATATGTGCAGCGTTTTCATTTTATTATGCACGGCTCACATCATAAATTTCCCAGAGATGAAGCCCGATTACTCATGCCGCCTGTGCCGGGCTTAATTTTGGCAAGTTTATTATTTGGTCTATTTTATTTGGTATTTTGGGTTTTTCAAATTCCTAATTTATGTTTTGGATTTTTTCCTGGATTTTTTAGCGGTTATTTGATGTATTCGTTTGTACATCGCGCTATACATGTTAGAAAGCCACCAAAACGCTTTAAACATATTTGGCTACACCATAATATTCATCACTTTAAACATCCTGACAAAGCTTTTGGGGTATCTAACACTTTTTGGGATAAAGTTTTTGGTACTATACCTCCAGAAAAGTAGAAAGCTTTAATTTAATTTTTAAAGCATGTCTTATCTTCGTTGAATGTTAGAAAATCAACTCAATACACCAATTGTTTACCTTAAAGGCGTCGGTCCTCAAAGGGCAAAGCTTTTAGAGGATGAAGTTGGTATCAAAACTTTTGTAGATCTTATTAATTACTTTCCCTTTAGATATGTTGACCGAACCCAGTTTTATAAAATTAAAGAGCTACAAAATAGTACGGCTGAAGTTCAAATAGTTGGAGTTATTACCGAAATAAGAATGTTGCCTCAAAAAGGAGGTAAACGTTTAGTAGCCTCATTTGAAGACAAAACTAGTCAAATGGAGTTGGTGTGGTTCAAAAGGCACAAATGGATAAGAGATAGCTTAAAAATAAACACACCTTATGTAATCTATGGAAAAGTAAAGTTTTTTAATGGGCAATTCAGTATGGTTCATCCTGAAATGGAGTTTTTAGAAGATTTTAAAAAAGATTTTAGTGTCAAGCTTCAACCAGTTTATTCTAGCACAGAAAAACTAACCAAAAGTAATCTGGGCAGTCGATTTTTTAATAGAATATTAAAGCAATTATTTTTAGAGTTAAAATCACCATTTCAAGAAATTTTGCCTTCAAGTATTGTAGATGAACTCAAATTAATTTCACCTTCTAAAGCATATTTTAATATTCATTTTCCACAATCTAATGAGCTTCTCTCAAAGGCACAATTTAGACTGAAATGGGAAGAGTTTTTCTTTATTCAACTGCAGTTGGTTAGAAAAAATATATTTCAAAAACACAAGATTAAAAGTTTCAAATTTGAACAAATAGGAGAATACTTTAATACATTTTATAAAAATATTCTTCCCTTTGAACTCACAAACGCACAAAAAAAAGTTCTCAAACAAATTAGAAACGATCTTGGTAAAACAGCCCACATGAACAGACTCTTACAAGGCGATGTTGGATCGGGAAAAACTATTGTGGGTTTTATGAGTATGCTCATTGCTATTGATAACGGCTATCAAACTTGTATGATGGCACCTACCGAAATATTAGCTAAACAACACTATCAAACCATTGCTGAATTTTGTGAACAACTTGGCTTGAGTATAAGTTTATTAACAGGCTCTACTTCAACTAAGCAACGTAAAGAAATTCATCAAAATCTTCAAAACGGTACTTTGCAAATCTTGGTTGGCACCCACGCTTTGATTGAAGATAAAGTTAAATTTCACAATCTGGGTTTTGCTATCATAGATGAGCAACATCGTTTTGGTGTAGCTCAACGGGCTAAATTATGGAAGAAAAACGATTTACCACCCAATGTTTTAGTAATGACAGCAACCCCTATTCCACGAACTTTGGCGATGAGTTTATATGGCGATTTAGATATTTCAGTTATTGACGAACTACCTCCTGGACGAAAAACCGTTAAAACCGTTCACCGCTATGACGCTAATCGTCTAAAAGTCTTTCAATTTCTCAAAAAAGAAATAGCCAAAGGTCGTCAAGTTTATGTTGTTTATCCTTTAATAGAAGAGTCAGAAAATTTTGATTACAAAGATTTGATGGATGGTTACGAAAGTATTTCTAGAGAATTTTCAAAACCAAATTACCAAATTTCAATTGTTTACGGCAAAATGAAACCCGAAGACAAAGCCGCTGAAATGCAAAGATTTATCAATGGCGAAACACAAATCATGGTAGCGACAACTGTTATAGAAGTTGGCGTAAATATTCCTAACGCCAGTGTTATGGTTATTGAAAGTGCAGAGCGTTTTGGTTTATCACAATTGCATCAATTACGCGGTAGAGTAGGCCGAGGTGCCGAGCAAAGTTATTGTATTCTGATGACTAGTCATAAACTTAGTGACGATGCTAAAACACGATTACAAACTATGACTCAAACTAACGATGGATTCCAAATTGCTGAAGTCGATTTAAAATTAAGAGGTCCTGGAGATTTAATGGGTACACAACAAAGTGGCCTACTCAATTTAAAAATAGCTGATGTAGTAAAAGATAGTAGTATTCTTGAAAACGCAAGACATCATGCAATAAGATTATTAAAAAAGGATCCAAATTTGGAAAAACCTGAACACCATCTTGTCAAGAAAGAATTTTTAAGGCTTGCACAAGATAAATTTAAATGGAACTATATAAGTTAAACCTTATAGCGTATTAGTCTTTTTGTCTTTATCGAGCTCATCGTCTTCCATCTCTATGTATTTATCTTTATGAAATTGATCAAATCGATAAGATAAACCAATTCCAGCTAACCAACGTTGAGGTGTATCTTTAAAATTAATTAACCCAAAAAGATCTAATTGGAGATCTTTGTTAAATAAATAAGCACCACCAGCTCTAAATAATTCATCACTGTAAATATCACTATTCGTTGTTTGAAACTCACCAAATATAGAATACCTACTATTTAATGCATGCGTAACGGCAACAATACCACTATAGCTCGGAAAATCAGTATCGACTTTGTCAGCTATTATGTTAACGACTAATACCGTTCTATCTAAGTTACTTTGAGCAGATACAGCAAATTTAGTTGATATATTTGGCTCGTCTACAAACATAAAAGGATTATCTCCAAATAATAAATTTGCTCCTGCATAAACTGAAACAGCTGGTATTAAATCTTCCCATTGAAAGCTATTATTAGCATGATAACTATAAAGGTTTGGCCCTTCTTTTTGTCTTTTTTTATGAGGATCATAAATAAGATATTTAACACCAATGGTATTGGTTTGAAAATCAGAAAACGAAAAGCTTTGAGTTACATCACTCCTCAGGTTAGTCTCATCAGCAAAAGCAAATCGACCTTCTAAAATGAGTTCGAGTTCTTCTAAAATTAAACCGTAACGAACTGCATAATCTACAAAAAACAAATCGGTATCTGTTTTAAGTAAATCGTGTTCGTCATTGCCTAAACCTATACCGCCTTCTAATTGAATAACGTTTGTTCCTACGCTGTAAGCACCAAATGAAGCGCCTGGCCGATTTGAGTTTATGGTTTCAGTATATTGAGCATTAGCCAAAAGACAAAAACACAAAGAGATCAATCCAGTTGAAAAAAATTTCATAGAAAATATTTGTTTAAAACAAATGTATTAAAAAAATAGATGCTTTGTGTTTTTGAGTTGTAAACGTTTGTTTTTATTATTTTGAAATAAACAACTTTATCATTTTTGATTGAAATTCAGTATCAAAAAATATCAATTGATTAAAAGTTCAGTGCGTTTAGGCTTCGAAATCTTTATCTAAATATTTAATATTAATTTTTAGAAATACCAACTTTAATAACTTGTTAATATCTAAAAATTTTAAGTTGCCTAACTTTGCAATCCCAAAATTGATTTATGCAAGATTTTTTTATCACCTTTTTATATATCATCATTGGATTTTGGATTCTTCGCTTAATTCTAAAATGGGCGTTTCCGTATTTACTCAAGTATTTTATAAAATATATGGGTAAAAAAGCACAAAAGCGTTATGAAAATCCTAATCAAAACCCTTTTGATAAGCAACAACAATCTTCTCAACATTCCAAGACTTCTTCTAAAAAAGATAAAGAAAAAGTGGGAGAGTATATCGACTTTGAAGAAATTGATTAATTTGGCATTTCAAATTTTTTAAAATGAAAATCAACTGGAAAACTATAGGTATTCATTCTGGAGTCATCTTGGGTTTTATTGTTGTGGCTGTAGCTTATTTCTATCCCGTTTTACAAGATAAAATTATTTATCAAAGCGATATCGTGCAATATCTCGGGATGGCTGATGATAGGAAAGCCCATGTCGAAAAATATGATGAAGAACCCTATTGGATAGATAATGCTTTTGGTGGAATGCCGTCTTATCAAGTTGGGGCTAACTATCCTCATCACTACATCAAATCTTTTGATCGTTTTCTAAGATTTTTGCCACGCCCTGCAGATTATTTATTTTTGTATTTTATTGGACTTTATATCTTGTTTTTGGTATTGAGAGTCAAACCATTACTCGCTTTTTTCGGCGCATTAGTGTTTGGTTTTTCAACTTATCTGATCATTATTTTAGGTGTTGGTCATAACGCCAAAGCACACGCCATTGCTTATATGCCAGTGGTTATTGCTGGGGTATTGCTGTGTTTGAGGCATAAATATCTAAAAGGTTTTATTTTACTTTCTTTAGGTATGGCACTTGAAATTGCTGCCAACCATTTCCAAATGACTTATTATTTAACCTTGTTGTGTGTAGTTATCGGCATAGTTTACCTGATTGAAGCTATTAAAAACAAGGCGTTACCAAAATTCGCTAAAGCTGTCAGTATTGCTTTTGCAGCAGCTGTTCTAGGTTTAAGTTTAAATGCGACTAATTTGTTAGCCACGCAAGAATACACTCAATTTAGTACAAGAGGAGAAAGCACTGTAAACATTTCACCTGATCGTCAACTCAAATCTGAACAATCTGCTTTAGAATACAACTATATCACCGAATACAGTTATGGAATTGCTGAAACTTTTAATTGGCTTATACCAAGGTTTATGGGAGGTTCAAATTCAGAGTCGCTTTCTACAAATTCTGAAACATACAATGAACTATTAAAAATGGGTGCATCTCCAGTTCAAGCTAAACGATTTCTAGAAAATGCACCTTTGTATTGGGGAGATCAACCTTTTGTAGCTGCACCAGCATATATTGGTGCTGGCGTTTTAGCCTTGTTTGTTTTGGCTTTATTTCTCATTAAAAGCAAATTTAAAAATTGGATTGTAGCGGGATCAATTTTAGCTTTGTTTTTGTCTTGGGGCGATAATTTTTCGGTTTTAACAAAATTATTTATCGATTACGTCCCTTTGTATGATAAATTTAGAGCAGTGTCTTCTATCCAAGTCTTAATCGAACTATGTGTGCCATTGATGGCTTTTGTTGGTTTGGCTTATTTTTTTAGTGATAAAACGTCTAAAGAAGTAAAACAAAAAGCCTTAAAGATGTCAGGACTAATTACAGGTGGATTGCTTTTGGTTTTCCTGCTATTCAAAAATATATTATTTGATTTTTCTGGCGGTTCAGATTCTTATTTTATGCAGGAATACGGCGCTGGCTTTGTTAGAGCATTAAAGCTCGACCGGCAAGCGGTATTTATGGCAGATGCTTGGCGTTCACTTTTTATTGTAGCTATAGTATTAGGATTGCTTTGGCTATGGTTACTGCAAAAACTCAAAATGCAGTGGGCAACTTTGATTATTGGTGTGGTCTGCGTTTTAGATTTAGTTTTGGTCGATCAGCGTTATGTTAATGAAGACGATTTTGTCTCCAAAATTCAAATGAAAAAGCCTTTTCAAGCAAACTCTGCAGATGAAGAAATTTTAAAAGATAAAGCACATTTCCGTGTTTTAGACTTAAGTGTTAACCCATTTAAATCAGCTCGAGCCTCTTATTTTCATAAATCTCTTGGTGGTTATCACGCTGCTAAACCCCAACGCATACAGGATATTTTTGACTTTCATATTGCACAGGGCAATCGAGAAGTTTTGAACATGTTTAATGTAAAATATAACATCGTTCAAAACCAAGGCGAAATTATGGCTCAACCTAATCCTGACGCCAATGGCAATGCTTGGTTTATAGATTCTCTAAAAATCGTAAAAGGTGATAATGCTGCTATTTTAGCTTTAAACGAAATCAATACTAAAAATGTAGCTGTAATTAAAGAAGAATTTACAGGACAAATTAATTCTAAGAAATTTCAAAAAGATTCCTTGGCAAAAATTGAACTTGTGGATTACAAAATGAATCATTTAGTTTATGAAAGTCAATCAAATCAGGAGGCCTTTGCCGTCTTTTCTGAAATGTATTACCCCAAAGGTTGGCAAGCTTTTATTAATGGTGAACCAGTAAATCACGTTCAGGTCGATTATACGTTAAGGGGTTTATCAATTCCTAAAGGTAAACATCAAATCGAGTTTAAATTTGAACCACAAGTCATTAAAACGGGAAGTCGCATTAGCCTAGCAGGACACGTTTTGTTTTTAATTTTACTATTATTTGGTGCGTTTAAGTATTTTAAACAAACTTCAACAGAAGTCAAAGATGACTAAAACACCAAAAAAAGTATTGATTATATTGTATTACTGGCCACCAGCCGGCGGACCAGGCGTTCAACGTTGGTTGAAATTTGTAAAATACCTTAAGGATTTCAATATTCAACCTACAGTTTTTGTCCCCAAAAATCCGCATTATCCTATTGTAGATAAAAGTTTAGAATTAGAAATTCCGAATTATGTTGAGGTAATCAAATCTTCTATCATCGAGCCTTATGCTTTAGCAAAATTATTTTCTAAAAAAGACACCCAATCTTTAAGCAAGGGCATTATCAAAGCTCCAAAAAAACAAAACTTTATTCAAAAAGCCTTACTCTACATTCGTGGAAATTACTTTATTCCAGATGCAAGAATGCTTTGGATAAAACCCTCTGTGAAACGTATTTCAAAGTTATTAGATCAAACCAATTTTGATGCTATTATCACGACTGGACCGCCGCATAGTTTGCACCGCATTGGCTTTTGTTTGAAAATGAAATATCCCAACTTGCCTTGGATTGCTGATTTTAGAGACCCTTGGGTTAATATTGGATATCACAAGGATTTAAAGCTATCACCATCTTCAGCTGAAAAACATCGGCAGATGGAAGAAGAAGTTTTAACTTCAGCAGACCATATCTCAGTGACGAGTCCAAGCACACAAAAAGAGTTTCAACAAAAAACTAAAAACCCTGTGAGTTTAATTACCAATGGTTTTGATGATACTGATATTAGCTCTGAACTTGATGAGCATTTCAGTTTAGCTCATATTGGCACGTTGATGAGTGAGCGCAATCCTAAAAACTTATGGCAAGTTTTAGCTGAGTTAGTGGAAGAAGACGAGCATTTTAAAAATAATTTAGAACTCAAATTTATCGGACAAGTAAGTCAAAATATTATTGATAGTCTACGACAATATGACTTACAAAAACATTCCACCTTTTTAGGTTATCTACCCCATAAAGACGCTCAACAACAAATGTTTAGTGCACAGGTGTTGTTATTAATTGAAAAAGATTTGACCCAAACCCAAGGCATTATTCCGGGCAAGTTTTTTGAATATTTACAAGCGAGACGTCCTATTCTTGGAGTTGGGCCAAAAGCTTGGGATGTGGCTAAACTGATTACTAAACACAAGGCTGGTTCAGCTTTTAGTTATCAAGAAAAGAATGAGCTCAAGTCTCAAATTAAAACCTATTTTAAAGCTTTTATGAGAGGAAAACTCAAAGTCAAATCAAAAGATATCGAAGTTTACCACCGGAAAGCTTTAACTGCGAAATTGGTTGAGATTATCAATTAGCTTTTTCCCTTAGCGTCTTTGCGAGAGAACTTTCATCCAGTAAAAGTCTTCAAGACATCCTGACTCACTTCGTGTTTGCCTTCAAAGGATTTGATTTCAAAATCATTTCCAAACAAATTTTCGGCCTTTTGAATTTCTTGTTTAGCTCTGTTTTCTGTGATGTAAGGGTCAGATTTGCCGTAAATTAAATAAGGTTTAAAATTTAAGCCTTTGAAGTTTTCAGCTTTTAATTCTACAGGAATACCACCTGAATGCATCAAGAGTTTATCACAGTTGATTTTTGATTGCGCCACCCAACGCATAGCAACAGAGACACCTTGCGAGTAGCCCAAAACGATGAGGTTTTTATCAGCATAAGGTTGAATTTCTTTATGATAAATGGCATCTAAATAGGTTTTGATATTTTGCATTTCGAGTTGGGTTTCTTCACGCGTGAGCCAAGACGCACCAATGCGTTTAAAATTTTTATCTTGATAATATTTTGATGGCGCTTGAGGCGCAATAATGTAATTTTTTTCTGGATTTAAAACCGAAAAATATTTTATAAAATATCGGCTTAAATAACCTAAACCGTGACAAACTAACCAAATATTATCAGTTTTACCTGTTAATTGATTCAGGGTTGAATAGGTTTTCTCAGTTGAGTAGGATATTTTATGTTCAGGCATTTTTTTTAGTTATTTTTGCTAAGCTTCAAAATTAATCAAATTAAGAAGACTTATGACAAATCAAGAGATTCTTGAACGCTGTAATGCCATCACAAAAAACACCTTGATGGAAACGCTTTCGATAGAATATACTGAAATCGGAAAAAATTATCTTGTTGCCAAAATGCCTGTAAACTCGAAAGTTTATCAACCTGATGGAGTTTTGCACGGTGGCGCGATGGTGGCCTTAGCAGAAAGTGTAGGTAGTGCAGCAGCGATTGTATTTTTAGATCCATCAAGATTTAATATTAGAGGTATTGAAATTTCTGCTAATCACGTTAAAAGCGTGAAATCAGGTTTTGTTTATGCCACAGCAAAACCATTACATTTAGGTAAAACAACCCAGGTTTGGGATATTAAAATTACAGACGACAATAACCGATTGATCTCTGCAGTTAAACTCACTACTTTAGCTTTACCAAAGTCTTCATAAATGCATCAAAACGATTTTTTTAAAAGGCTTAAATCGCATTACGAGCAGAAACTTCCTTTTGTTTGCTACGCAAAAAATCTTCAGCTGAAAGCTTATTTGCAAAACAATAGTAATTTGAATAAAGCAGATGATTTCAGTGAAGCGGGATTTGTAATTTGTCCGTTTTCTGATGTAAATACTAGAGTTGTTTTTCCTGAAACACAATCTGAAATTTTAACTTCCCAGTGGAGTGATTCTAATTTTATATCTTCAAAAACCAATTTTGTAACACCTGAAGCTGAAAAACAAAATCACATCAAATTAATTTCGAAAGCTATTGAAACCATTAAAAATACAGATATTCAAAAAATTGTTTGTTCTCGAAAACTTAGCATTAAAAAGAAAATAGATCCTTTAGAGACCTTCAAAAAATTAATTTCAAAATATCCAGATGCGTTTTCGTATTGCTGGTATCATCCTCAAGTAGGTTTATGGTTAGGTGCAACACCTGAACGTTTTTTATATCTTGACAGGAACATTTTACAAACCGTAGCGCTGGCAGGAACAATTAATGCCAAAGAACAACCTGAGCCACTGTGGACAGATAAAGAAAAAGAAGAACAACAAATGGTAGTTGATTTTATTATTGATGCTTTAAAAAATCATTCAAAAGATCTCAATGTTGGGGCTGTTCAAAATGTCAGGGCTGGAGATTTATGGCATTTAAAATCGGATATCAAAGCTCAAATTCAACCTGAAAATTTATCCAAAATCATTAATGATTTACATCCTACGTCTGCGGTTTGTGGGTTACCAAAGGATAAGGCTAAAGCCTTTATTAAAGACAATGAAAAGTATCAACGCAGTTATTATTCTGGATTTTTAGGACCAATGCATTTTAAACAAGCTGTGAGTCGTTCTAAATCTCGAAAAAACCAAGAGCAACAAGCTATACAAAGCATCAAACGTATCTCAGATTTGTATGTTAACTTGAGATGTATGCAAGTCTTTGAAGATTATATCGAAATTTATGTCGGTGGTGGCATTACCAAAGACAGTCAGCCTGAAGCTGAATATTTAGAAACCTTGGCTAAATCTCAAACCCTGTTAAATGTGCTTTAATAAAGTGATTTTCAAAAAAGCTAATGAATTTAGAATTGTAAATTTGTATAAAACTTAAGGATTGAAACCTAATATATCTTCCATTCCATTAGCTCAAACTATTGTTGAGTTGTGCCGCAAAGCCAACATAAAACATATTGTAATTTCACCAGGTTCGCGCAATGCGCCACTGACTATCAGTTTTGCTACGCATCCTTTTTTTAAAACATATAGTATTGTTGATGAACGATGTGCGGCATTCTTTGCTATGGGTATGGCGCAACAACTTCAAGAGTCCACAGCTTTGGTTTGCACTTCAGGCTCAGCAATGTTAAATTATTTTCCTGCTGTTGCTGAAGCTTTTTACAGCCAAATTCCTTTAGTAGTGATTTCAGCTGACCGCCCTGAATATTTGATAGATGTAGGTGACGGACAAACTATAAATCAACCTTTTGTTTTTAATAACCACGTTGCCTATGAAGCCAATTTAAAAAGTGACAATCGCAATGATGATAACACCTTAATTCAAGATTTTAATGCGAATCAAATTTTTAATGCTTTACAAACTTGTCATCACCAACAACTCCCTGTTCATATCAACGCACCATTTGATGAGCCACTTTATGATAAAGTTGAAAGCACAGAAGTCGATTTAAAAGCTTTTGATTTTTCTAAAAAGAAAAAATCTACTATAATTCAACAAAGACATACAGATCATTTTGTTTCAGTATGGAATAAAGCCAAACGTAAGCTGGTGCTTGTTGGTGTCAATCATCCAGAAGATATAAAAATAAAAGATTTGGAGTTTTTAATACAAGACGATTCGGTTATCGTAATGACTGAAACTACATCTAACTTAAATCACAAGAGGCTTTTTTATAGCATTGATGGGATGATTGCTCCCATAGAATTGGATGATGAAAAAGAAACTTTATTCGAAAAATTACAGCCCGATGTTTTATTGACTCTGGGCGGTATGCTTGTATCCAAAAAACTTAAAGCGTTTTTGAGACGATACAAACCTGAATTTCATTTTCATATTAATTTGTATAATGCTTATGACACCTTTTTTTCTGATGTTACTCATTTGCCTTATCGAGTCAATGATTTTTTGAAAGCAATTCAGCCTAAAATTAATACACAGTCTTCAGATTATTTTCCGTTTTGGAATTCAATTAAACAATCTCGTGAAATTCAATCTGAAATTTATATCAATAATATTCCTTATTCAGATTTTTGGTGTTACAATCACATCTTCAAAAATTTACCTAAAAATATTTTACTCCATCTCGGAAACAGCTCGTGCGTACGTTATTCCAATTTTTTTGATTTAGATACTCAAACACAGGTATTTTGTAACCGTGGTACAAGCGGTATAGACGGTTCAACATCTACGGCGATAGGGTCGAGTGTGGTTCAAAACAAACCAGCATATTTAATTTGTGGTGACTTGAGTTTTTTATACGACTCCAATGCCTTGTGGAATGACAATATACCATCAAATTTTAAAATTATCATTATCAACAATCACGGTGGCGGTATTTTTAGAATTTTACCTGGCGATAAGCAAGATGATTATTTTCATACCTATTTTGAAACTCAACATCAGCTTACGGCAGAACATTTAGCAAAAATGTATGAGTTTAAATATTTAAAAGTTGAAAACAAACAATCTTTAGAACAAGTTTTGCCCGAATTTATTGAGAACAAACACAAATCAATTTTAGAAATAATTACGCCTACTGAATTAAATGATAAGGTGTTGTTGAAGTATTTTAAGGTTTTGAAATCAACAAACTCTAATAACCAATAAAAAACGCCTCTGAAAAGAGGCGCTTTAAATCATTAAAAAAATGAGTTATTATTATTAATACTTTAAATTGATGTTTAAAGTAAACTCATCATAAATGGTTTTGTCACCCAAATTATCAAAAAATGAGCCTGAACCATATCGGATATCATATTTAGTTCTGTCTATAACCAAAGATGTAGTTGCAGTATTATCAGATACTTTTAAGTCAAAAGCAATAGGATTAGTTTTACCTTTGATTGTCATATCTCCAGATACACCATAAACTCCGTTTGATTTTTCAGCAGCTGTCTTAATAGTAAACTTAGCTGTTGGGTGATTTTTCACTCCAAAAAAGTCATCAGAACTCAAGTGTCCTTCAAGTTTAGCCTTGTTTTTACCTTCAAGATCTGTGACGTTTATTGAAGTCATATCAGCAGTAAACTCACCACCTACTAATTTTCCTTTGTTAAATTCTAAATAGCCTTCTTGAAGGTTAATTGTACCAGCGTGAGAACCTGTGAGTTTTTCTCCAGTCCATTCAATTTTACTGTTTTTAACATCGACTTTCTTCTTTTCAACATCAGCTGAAAAAGCAACCATAGTCAAGGCAACGATGCCTGCAATAATTCCTTTTGTAAAATTTGTTCTTGCTTTCATAGTTTAAAATATTTAAGGTTAAATTTATTATTAATTAAAGTTCTGTAAATAATTCGTCTTTTGGTTTTCTTACTTTTTTAGCGTGTTGCAAATCATCTTTGTCACTTCTGTAGCCTATGGTTGCTATTACCGTAGTATGAAGATTTTTAGATTTTAAATCTAGAATTTCATCATACTTAGCATTGTCAAAACCTTCCATAGGACAAGCGTCATAGCCAAAATGAGCAACTGCTGACAAAAGATTTCCTAAGGCAATATAAGCTTGTTTTTCTGCCCAAGCTAATTTTGTATTATTATCAAATTGTAAAACTGTGTTAGAAATCATATCTCGCATTCCGCTTAAATTTTCAAGGGGTATGTTTCGAGTTTCACTAATATTTTTAAGGTATTGCTCTAAATAATTTTCATCAACATTGGTGTTAGCACAAAAAACAACAAGGTGTGAAGCATCTGTAATTTGCGGTTGATCCCAAGATGCAGCTTTAAGCTTTTGTCTCAAGTCCTTATTTTCTATAATGAGAACTTCGTAAGGTTGAAGTCCATAAGAAGAAGCTGAAAGTTGAATTGCAGTTTTTAGTTCTTCTATTTGATCATTGTTTAATTTTTTATCGGGGTTAAATTGTTTTGTAGCGTAACGATAATTTAACTTTTCAATGTAATTTGAATTTGCCATAATTTAGGATCTTAATTGATTTAAAATTTGATTTATATTATTTAATTCCTCTGAATTGAGGTTTTTGGTCAATTCTTTTTCTTTTAATTCTACAGAGGTGTTGATCTTTTCTAAAAAATTTTTACCGTAAGGTGTAATGAATATTTCTACTTTTCTTCTGTTTTGTTCGCAAATGGAGCGGCTAACTAAATCTTTTTCAATTAATTTATCCACCAGTCTTGTAGTATTACTCATTTTACTAATCATCCGATTTTGGATGGTTGATAAGTTAGCAGGTTTCTCTTTTTGACCTTTTAAAATACGTAAAACATTAAACTGTTGTATACTAATATCAAAAGGTTTAAGGATTGTGGATATTTCCTCATGTATAAAGTTTGATGTATAAATAATATTAATCAAAGCTTTTTTATGCTCTGAAATTTTATCAGTTTTTATGATAGTTTCTATATTCACGTATATACAATATTTGTACATACAAATGTAGTTGTTAAATAAGTATCTTAGTAATAATGAAATGTTAATTTTTAGAAATAAAAAACCCTTGCTTTATTAAACAAGGGTTTAAGACTTTAAATGACTTTAAAGTTTATATATCTTCAAAATCAACATCAGTATATTTTTCGGCTTCAGGTTTTGAAGCTTCAGTGCCATTTGATTCTGATTTTTGAGAAGTAGGGTCAAAGTTAGGTTGATGTCTTTCACTGATGACTTCTTCACCTTTTTCATTGATTATAAAATCTGTAGCTTCTTGAAGTGCGGTTTGAAAATCTTCAAAATCTTCTTTATAAAGATAAATTTTATGTTTTCTATAGAAATAAGATCCATCTTCATTAGTAAATTTTTTACTTTCTGTAATGGTTAAGTAATAATCACCAGCTTTTGTTTCTCTAACGTCAAAAAAATACGTTCGTCTTCCTGCTCTAATGACGCGTTCAAAAATGTCTTCATTTTTTCTTTCATCCTTGTCACTCATAATCTTGAAAATTTTTTAGTTATTGGTTGTGATGTCAAAAATCTTAAAAAAATTAACATAACACAAACAATTTCTAATTTTCTTTTGCTTTTAGTTGCTTTTCGTAAAGTGACTTGTAGTAACCGTCTTGATTGACAAGTTGTTGGTGATTACCTTGTTGGATGATTTTTCCATGATCTAATACAATAATATCATCGGCATTTCTGGCAGATGATACACGGTGACTGACTATAATGGCCGTTTTGTCTTTTGATAAACTATTAAATTTTTGCATTATAATTTCTTCTGTTTCTGTATCTACTGCTGATAAGCAATCGTCAAACAACACGATTTGGGGGTTTTTAATTATTGCACGGGCTATCGATACACGTTGTTTTTGTCCACCAGAAAGGGTAATGCCGCGCTCGCCTAAAACTGTATCATAACCTTTGCTAAAGTTGATAATATTGCTGTGTACTTCAGCACTTTTAGCAGCTTCAATAATTTCTTCATCAGTAGCATTGGCTTTACCAAATTTTATATTTTCCTTTATAGATTCACTAAACAGAAAGGCGTCTTGTGGTACATAACCAATTGCACTTCTTAAGTCGTTTAAATCTAAATTTTCAATAGGTGTTCCGTCAATACTTATTTCCCCTTTTGATACATCGTATAATCGACCGATCAATTCTAAAATAGTTGATTTTCCAGCACCAGTGTTGCCTAAAATGACTAATCTGTGTCCAGCTTTAACTTCAAAGCTGATGTCTTTAAGCGCAGTTATATCAGTGTCTTCGTAAGTAAAACTTACTTTATCAAACTTGATGTTACCTTTAATGTCTTTTTTTACAGCATTGGGCTTATTGTTGATGTCAGGTTTTTGTTGTAAAAAATCGTTGATACGTTTCTGTGATGCCTCAGCACGTTGCACCATAGTTGTAATAAAACCAACTGATGCCACAGGCCAAGTCAGCATATTGACGTAAATAATAAATTCAACTATCACACCTACGTCGGCAATTTCACCTTTAAAATATTGTATGCTGCCTACATAAATTACAATAATGTTGCTTAAACCAATCAACAATATCATTAAGGGAAAAAACAGGGCTTGTACTTTGACTAAATCAATGTTTTTAGTCTTACTTTCATTAGATAAGTCTACAAAATTTGCATTGACGCTGGCCATCATACCGTATGATTTAATGACACTTATGCCGCTAAAAGCTTCTTGAGTAAAGGTGTTAAGTTTAGATAAAAACTCTTGCACTACATTACTTTTTTTGTTGATGGCAACGCTTAATTTATAAATAGCAAAAGATAAAATAGGAAAGGGCAGAAGCGTGTACATAGTTAAGGTAGGTGCTTTTATAAACATGTAGCTAATCAGCACTACAAAAAGGGTTAGTGTCGTTACACTATACATTAATGCTGGACCAACATACATACGTGATTTGGAAACGTCATCGCTTATCCGATTCATTAAATCGCCTGTTCTATTTTTTTTATAAAAATTTAAGGACAAGTTTTCATATTGTTGAAAGACCTCATTTTTTAAGTCAAATTCTATATATCGTGAAGCCACAATAAAAGTTTGACGCATCAAAAAGGTTAAAATTGCTGAGGCTAAGGCTGCACCAATTATTAATCCAATATTAATCATTAATTCTTCTCTTAATTCTGCATTGCTATAGGTTTCATTATTGAGGTATTTTTCAATGGCAGCAGTAGAATTCCCAATCAATTGAGGTGGAAACAAAGAAAATATGCGCGCACCTATTGTGATAAACACACCCAAGAGCAATCTTCCTCGATATTTATAAAGATATTTATTAAGATAAAACAGTGATTTCATGACCGAGCGCAAATTTACATTTTAAATTAAATTTTATTCTCATAATAACAGAAGTTTAAGGGACATTAAATCAAATAAAAGATATATACTAATATCGGATAGTGTTAAAAATTTTATTAACCGATGATAAAGATATATCTTTGTGGTATGTGGAATATAGATTTATCATATAGAGACAAGCTACAAGCCACCTATGACAGGCTTTACGAGAAAAAGGCGCTTTTGCGCGATGCCAGACCGCTTCCACAAATTGCTTTGCAAAAAATTAAAGAAGCCTTAGCCGTAGAGTGGACTTACAATTCCAATCACATTGAAGGCAATACGCTTACTTTACGCGAAACCCAAATGGTTTTACAAGAAGGCGTCACCATCAAAGGCAAATCTCTCAGAGAACATTTTGAAGCCAAAAATCACGACTTAGCGCTTCAGCATTTATACAAGCTTGTCCGTAAGGATTATGAGCTAAATTCCGTTGATATTTTAGATATTCATCGCTATGTCTTAAGAAGTATTGAAGATGATTACGCAGGCAGACTTCGCAATGCAGGTGTGCGCATTTCTGGGGCCAATTTTGTGCCGCCCAATGCGCGAAAAGTCTCAGATTTGCTCGATGAGCTAATCAGCTTTGTTATAGAAAACCCACTTCAGCTCAACGATATTGAGCTGGCAACCATTTTTCATCACAAGTTTGTGTGGATTCACCCGTTTTTTGATGGCAATGGGCGTACCGTGCGTTTGGTAATGAATTTGCTTCTGCTCAAAGTTGGTTTCACGCCTGCTATTATCCTCAGTAATGACCGTAAGAAATATTACACCGCGCTCAACGCTGCTAACCAAGGCAAGTATTACAAGCTCAGTTTGCTTATGCTACAAGCTTTAGAGCGCACTATGAATATCTATATTGGTTCACTTCCTGACAATGATTTGGGTTTTACCGAAATTTCAAATCTGGTCCAAGAAGAAAGCCTGCCTTATGGTCAGGAGTATATCAGTCTTTTGGCGCGTCAGGGTAAAATTGATGCCTACAAAGAAGGTCGCAATTGGCTGACTACAAAAGAAGCCATTGAAGAATATCGCACAAACAGAAAGCGAAAGCGGTAACATCGGTTTTTGAAGCCAAGAACCTGCTTTCCGCTATATCTCAGATTGCTGATCTCAAGCAACTGTAAGGTTTGGCAGGATTACCGCTTTTTCGCGGCACTCTGCCAAACCAACAGTTGCTAAAGCTCACCAACCCGAGGATGCCGCTCCAATCAGGGCTAAAGTTTGGATTCGAGAATTTTTATTGTTGAACTATACTAATAATTAACCGTTTTAGTTGGCAGTTTAATTTTAGCATCAGTGCATTTGTAGCTGATTTTATTTGACATTTTAATTATATCATTCGTACATTAGCGACGTTTTATCTTACATTAATAATTCAAATAATCAATCATTAAGTTTTTTAAACATTAATTATACTTTGCTCAGTCTCGAGTTAAAATCGCTTTAAGTAGATTTGCAAATTATATTTTAAAAAAACTAAAGTCTATTGAAAGCTGAAGAAGCCATTGAGGTCTTAGGAGCAAGAGCTCATAACCTAAAAAATATTGATGTAAAAATTCCACGAAATCAACTTGTGGTTATCACGGGTTTATCGGGTTCGGGTAAATCATCTTTGGCTTTTGATACCATTTATGCAGAAGGTCAACGCCGGTATATTGAAACCTTTTCAGCTTATGCACGTCAGTTTTTGGGTAATCTTGAACGCCCAGATGTCGATAAAATAGACGGCCTATCTCCAGTCATCGCTATAGAACAAAAAACCACGAGTCGCAGTCCACGTAGCACCGTTGGTACCATAACTGAAGTTTATGATTTTTTACGTTTGCTTTTTGCTCGGGTTGGCACAGCATACAGTTACAAGACTGGTGAGAAAATGGTCAGCTATACCGATGACCAGATTTTGGATAAAATATTATCAGACTTTAAAGGTCAAGCCATTAACATTTTAGCACCAAAAATTCGTTCTCGAAAGGGACATTATCGAGAGTTATTTGAGCAAATTGCCAAGCAAGGTTATCTTAAAGTAAGAATTGACGGAGAAATCAAAGACATTGTCAAAGGTTTAAAAGTTGATCGTTACAAAACCCACGACATAGAAATTGTAGTCGATCGACTAAAAGTTGAAGATAAACCATCAGTCAAAAAACGATTATCAGACAGTATCAAAACAGCGATGAAACTGGGTCAAAGCACTTTAATGGTTTTGGCGAAAAACGACAAGCAACCCGTGTTTTTTAGTCGTGAATTGATGTGTCCAACAACAGGAATTGCTTATCCTAATCCTGAACCCAACACGTTTTCTTTTAATTCGCCAAAAGGAGCTTGCCCTGAATGTAACGGTTTAGGGCAAAAGTATGTGGTCAATACTGAAAAAATTATTCCTGATGATAGTTTGTCTATCAACAAAGGTGGTATTGAACCTCACGGTAAAGCTAAAAATAATTGGGTGTTTAAGCAACTAAAAGAAATTGCTTTACATTTTGATTTTAAATTATCTGATCCCATCAACAAGATTCCAGAAGAAGCACTTGAAGTCATTTTGCAGGGCGGAAAAGCAACCTTTAAGCATTACAACGAAACGATGAAAATGGATATTGAGCACCGCTATGATTTTGAAGGTGTGGCCACTTTTATCGAAAACACGTACAACGCCAAGCAAACTTCAACTTCTTTAAAACGTTGGGCAAAAAAATATATGGACCACATCTTATGTCCATCTTGTGAAGGCAGTCGTTTAAAAAAAATGGCTTTGCATTTTAAAATTAATAATCAAAATATTTCTGATTATGTCAATAAAGATATTTTAGAATTATTTGAGGTCATTGAAAAATTACCTAAACAACTTTCTAAGTCTGAGCTACAGATTGGGGAAGAAATCATCAAAGAAATCAAAACCCGATTACAGTTTTTAATTGATGTAGGATTGACTTATCTTAATCTCAATCGTGGGTCAAAAACTTTGTCTGGTGGCGAAGCACAACGCATTCGTATTGCCACACAAATTGGTTCTCAGTTAGTTGGAGTTTTATATATTTTGGATGAACCCAGCATTGGTTTGCATCAGCGTGATAATGAAAAACTCATCAATTCTTTAAAATATTTGAGAGATATTGGCAATTCTATTATTGTGGTAGAACACGATAAAGATATGATGCTCAGTGCAGACCATATTATAGATATCGGTCCTTTTGCAGGGAAAAGCGGCGGCGAAATCATCAGTCAAGGTTCACCTAAACAGGTTTTAAAACACAACACCGAAACAGCTCAATATCTCAATGGCACAAAAGAAATTGAAGTTCCCGAAAAACGTCGAAAAGGCAATGGTAAACATTTACATTTAGTTGGAGCAACAGGCCACAATCTAAAGAATGTCAGCATCAAAATTCCTTTAGGACAAATGATTGTGGTTACTGGGGTTTCAGGAAGTGGTAAATCCACATTGATTAATGAAACACTTTATCCAGTTTTGAATGCTCATTATTTTAATGGCGTCAAAGAGGCATTACCTTATAAAACCATTCGCGGATTAAAACATTTAGATAAGGTCATTGATATCAATCAAAAACCTATTGGCAGAACACCGCGTTCAAATCCAGCAACTTATACGGGAGTGTTTAGCGAGATTAGAAACTTATTTGCTAAAACACCTGAAGCTCAAATCAGAGGTTACAAACCTGGTCGATTTAGTTTTAATGTCAAAGGTGGGCGATGTGAAACTTGTGGTGGTGCTGGTTTGAAAGTGATTGAAATGAACTTTTTACCTGATGTTTATGTGGAATGTGAAACTTGCTATGGTAAGCGTTTTAATAGAGAAACTTTAGAGATACGTTACAAAGGTCAATCCATAAGTGATGTCTTGCAAATGACAATTGATGAAGCTACTGCATTTTTTGAACCTATTCCTAAGATTTACCGTAAACTTAAAACTATACAAGACGTGGGTTTAGGTTATATCACTTTAGGTCAACAAAGTACTACGCTATCAGGTGGAGAAGCACAGCGTATCAAATTGGCAACAGAATTGTCTAAAATTGCTACAGGAAACACCTTTTATATTCTGGACGAACCTACGACAGGCTTACATTTTGAAGATATTCGCGTGTTGATGACTGTTTTAAATAAACTGGTGGACAAAGGTAATACGGTATTGATTATAGAACATAATATGGATGTCATCAAAATGGCTGACTATATTTTTGACATCGGTTATGAAGGTGGTCAAGCTGGTGGACAACTCGTAGCTAAAGGCACTCCTGAGCAAATTATTAAAGACAAGAAGTCTTATACGGCGAAGTATCTCAAAAAAGAATTAAATTAGCAGTCTTTTTGAAATATGAAGTTATGGTAAATAAACACTTTAAAAACTGGAACGAAATCAAAACTAACGACAGTTGGGCATTGTTTAAAATAATGAGCGAATTTGTTTATGGTTATGAACGAATGTCTGAAATTGGCCCTTGTGTTTCTATTTTTGGTTCGGCGAGAATGAAGCCTGAAAACCCGTATTACGAATTAGCAGTAAAAGTTGCCAGTAAAATCGTTGACCAAGGTTACGGTATTATTTCTGGTGGTGGTCCTGGCATTATGGAAGCTGCTAACAAAGGTGCTCATCAAGCTGGAGGTACTTCTGTGGGCTTAAACATTGAACTGCCTTTTGAACAACACGACAATCCTTATATTGATAAAGATAAAAACCTTGAATTTGATTATTTTTTCGTAAGAAAAGTGATGTTTGTTAAATACTCACAGGGTTTTGTGGTTATGCCTGGAGGATTTGGCACTTTGGATGAATTGTTTGAGTCTATAACTTTGATCCAAACCCATAAAATTGATAAATTCCCTATTATTTTAGTTGGTAAAGATTTTTGGTCTGGGCTTATTGACTGGATTAAGTCGGTGATGGTCAATACCTATGAAACGGTAAGCGAAAGTGATTTAGATTTAATTTATCTTGTAGATGACGAAGACGAAGTTATTGAAATATTAGATCAGTTTTACAACAAATACGATCTTAGTCCAAATTTCTAATTTTTTGAGAAATGCGAAGTGTGATATATGTTGGTCTGATGCTTTTTTGTGTTTTGACTACTTGGTCTCAAAATACAGCAAAGATTATGTTTTATAATCTTTTAGAGTTTCCTGAAGCCCCACCAATAAACCGTGAGTTGATTTTAAAAGATATTTTAGATGAAGTTGAGCCTGATGTGTTTATGGTTGCCGAATTACAAGACCAGGTTGGAGCGGATTTGATCCTCAATCAATCTTTAAATGATACTCAAAATATTTATGCTTCAGCGCCTTTTGTTTTTAATACTTCGGGTAATGGTGGTGCAATCAATCAATTACTGTTTTATAATACTGAAAAATTTAGTTTAGAATTAACGGATATCATTCAAACTTCACTCCGTGATATTAATCGTTATCAACTTAAAGCTTTGACGATACAAAATCAAACCAACCCGATAATTATTGAGTTTTTTGTAGCCCATTTTAAAGCCAGTCAGGGTGATTCTAACGAGCAAATTCGGTTTAATATGGCTTTAGATTTCACAAATTATATCAACAATAATTTATCATCAGAGGCCAACGTTATTTTTGCTGGAGATTTTAATTTTTACAATGCTAACGAAAGTGGTTTGCAACAATTATTTATTGGCAATACAACTATTCCAATGAATGACCCTGCCAACCAATTGGGAGATTGGCATATTAATTCAACGTTTTCAAATATACATACTCAAAGCACACGTGAAAGCAATAACAGTTTTAATGATTTTGGAGCTGGTGGCGGATTAGACGATCGTTTTGATTTTATCTTTACTTCTGGAAATCTTTTAGACGATACTCACGAAATTCACTATATTAATGGCTCTTATCAAGCCTTCGGCAATAATGGGAATTGTTTTAATGAAGACATCAGTGACACATCTTGCACAGGCAATTTTTCTCAAAACACCAGAGATTTACTTTGGAATATGAGCGATCATTTACCTGTGGTTATGGATATAGAATTTGATCAAAATTTTCTAAATATAACAGATTTTTCAAAGTCAAATGTTTTAGAGTTTCCTCAAGGCAATATTGTAGACCATTCGCTATTAGTAGAAATAACTCCAGCATATTTATCAGATATAAAACAGCTTTATATCTTCAACACTTTTGGGCAACAAATAAAGACCATAGGCGTTTTCAATTCTACAATACGCATTTCTATGGACGAATTGCCTAACGGGATTTATATTTTAAAAGCCAGTCGAGGAAATGCCTTAAAATTTGTAGTCTCACATTGAAAACATTAAAATTTTCATATCTGGTTTTTATGATAGCTTCCATTGCATATTCTCAGCACGAGATGCAAGTTGAAGCTACTTTGTTAGATGATGCCAAAACCTTGTCGATACAACAGCAGATTAATTTTAAAAATGACACAGGAAAACCCTTAGATTACATCTATTTATACGATTGGGTTAATGCATTTTCTGATAAGCAAAGTGCTTTAGGGCAATGCTTTTCTGAAGAATTTGTAAGAAAATTTCATTTTGCTGGAGAAGAAGAACGCGGAGGCACATTGATAAAAAGCCTAAGTCATAATACTCAAGAATTGATTTGGAAACGACCAAACAACTATCCAGATGTTATTCAAATTAAACTTGATGAAACCTTACAAAATGGTGAGTCTTACAAAATAAATATCTCATATTTTGTTAAAGCACCAGATGCTAAATTTACCAACTTTGGTGTTGATGGTCAACAATTAAAGTTGAAATATTGGCTATTAAAACCAGCATTTTACAAAGACCAATGGTACATATATTCACATAGACGGCTATTTGATATGCCACAACAAGTTTTTGACTTTAAGCTAAAGTTTAAAATGCCTCAATCATATCATTTGGTATCTTCACTAAATGATGAATTTGTTTACGAAGCCGATAATCAAAAAGTATACGATTATCCTATACAAAAAGTTGTAGATACAGATATTTACTTACAACCAAGTCCAGATTTCGACATTAATCAAACTGATTTTTCAACTCTTATTACTAATATCAACTCAGACGACCTTCAGCCAGAAGTTAAGTCGATTATTTCTTATAGAGTCTTAGAATTTCTAAATCAAAACTTAGGCAAATATCCATTTGAAAATATATTAGTTTCAGAGGAAGATTACCAAATTGCCCCAGTTTACGGTTTAAATCAATTACCGAGTTTTATACGTCCATTTCCTGATGGATTTCAATATGATATCAAGTTGATAAAAGCGGTCACGGCAAAATATCTTAAAAACACCATTTTAATAAATACTCGAGAAGATAAATGGATGCTTGACGCCATTCAAATTGGATTGATGATAGATTATGTTAACACCTATTATCCTGAAATGAAGTTACTCGGTAAACTGAATGATTTTTATATTATTAAATGGTTTCACATCGCTGATTTAGATTTTAATGATCAATATGATTTCTTGTATAAAAATGTGATGCGTAATAATATTCATCAATCTTTAAATACACCACAAGACTCTTTAATTCGATTTAATCAAAAAATAGCCAATCCATATCAAGCTGGCTTAGGGATGAATTTTTTAAAACATTATACGTCTCAAGAGGAAATTTCTAAAGGGGTACAATCTTTTTACGAACAACAAAAGCTTAATTTTACCAGTATCAATGACTTTAAAAATCATCTGGCTCAAAATACTTCAAAAAATATTGACTGGTTTTTTGAAGGTTACAATAACTTAGATAGTCCTATAGATTTTAAAATCAAATCTTTAAGAAGGGAAAAAGATTCATTAAAAGTTAAAATTTCAAACGTAAACAAAACCAAAGTTCCTGTGTCTTTGTTTTGGCTCAAAGATAAAGAGGTAATTGATAAAATATGGATTGAACCTTTTGATAGCATAGCAGAAATAAAAATAGCTAGAAAATCTGCACACCGAATTGGTTTAAATCACGACGCAGTGATTCCTGAAGTCAATAATAGAAATAATTATAAAGGGGTTTCAAAATTATTTAATAAACCACTTCAAGTTAGACTTTTGGAAGATGTAGAGGATCCAAAATACAATCAACTTTTTGTAATACCAGAATTTTCTTATAATTTATATGATGGTGTTTCAATCGGTCCAAAATTGTATAATGGCACTTTGTTGCCAAGACAGTTTGAGTATAAACTTTCCCCAAAATATGGTTTAAATAGTAATGCAATTGTTGGCTCTGCATCATTGAACTATACATCTTGGCAATATGATGAAGACTTATTTGGCGTTGCAATGGGTGTTAATGGCACTCGCTTTTCTTATAATTTTGATTTGTTTTTTGAGCGATATTCTGGCTTT
>JASMTR010000123.1:0-31354 GCA_041694175.1 Bacteroidales bacterium | reverse complement strand
CGAAAACGGTTTGAGTGTAAATTCTGCATTGACCCAAAACCTCAAACGCCTTACGCAAAACCCGACTGCGTTTGATAATTTTATTGATAATTCGAGTAAGATTAGAGTTGATTTTCCATTTGAAGTCAATATCAATTCTACTGTAAATCTAAATTTACAAACAGCCGCCGATTATCAAAATCTTATTAATATCCTTGATGCTACGGCGATTGAAGACGATATTGAATTGGAATTTCCCCTAAGCGTCTCTACAGTAAATTATGTGTCGCAAACCCTAAATTCTGAAGCAGAGCTCAATCAATTTTTACTTGATTTGAATGCTTCAGACGAAGTGAATTGCGTTGAATTAGTTTATCCCATTTCACTTCAATTTTTTGATCTTTCAAATACGTTTATTGACACACAAACAATAAGTAACCAAGCTCAGTTGTTTAATTTTTTAAATGACTTAAACCAAAATGATTTTTTTTATCAATTTGACTATCCTATTGAAGCAAATGTTGAAGGGACAACTCAATTGATTAATTCCAATACTGAATTTAACATAACTTTCAATGGGCTATCCTCTAGTTGTTTTGAGCCTTTACTCTTTAATAATGTCGATGATGATAATCCGGGTGGTGACCCAATAAACTTAAATGAGTTTATCAATTTTGTTACCGATGGCGATTTTGTAGTGACTTTTTTATCAGACGATGATGGAAATAACACTGAATTTGATGGTGATATTTTCAGGTTTAACTCTGACAATAGTATATCAGTAAATAGTGATACTAGCCAAACTTTTATTGAAGTAGGTGAGTGGACGGCTTTTGTAGAAAATAATGTTATCACATTTGATTTAGATTTTGACGATTCAGACTTTGGCGAGTTGGATGACGACTGGCAAGTGGTAAGTTTTGACAACGGAGAAACGCTTTCTCTAATAGATGTCAGTGATGATGGTGATACAGATGAGCTTGTATTAAATAAATTGTAGACATTAAAAAAGCTCGTCAATTAAGGCGAGCTTTTTTATTGGGCTAATTCGGTTAAACAATAATTTTTGTTGTTCTAAACTTTTTTCGTTTTAAGTTTATGGTCAACCACCATCAATTTTGATTTTTCCTGTTATGCTCAAGGCTTTTGCTTTCCCTGTGGCATTAAACAAGAAACAAATAATTAAATGTTTCATATTAAATTATTTACAGATTTTAAACTCATAAAGTTCATCTTATAGAGTGAACATACCCATTATAGTTGCGTGAATATAAAATTTATTTTGAAATATAATAGCTTTTAAAACCTTTAAAATATTATACTTTTGAACAAAAAAACTATGGATATTTCAGTTGAACTGACCTTTTCGCCGCTACAAGATGATTTTGAACAGCCTATTATCAATTTGATTACCGCTTTAAGAAACAGCGGTTTACATATTAAAGAAAACCCCTTAAGCACTCAAGTATATGGAGATTATCAAAACGTAATGAAAGTTTTAAACAACGAAATTGAGACAGCTCTTCAAGCCGTTAATCATGGGGTGTTGTATATGAAAATTGTAAAATTTAACCGAAAAGACTATGAGCCAAATTATTGATTGGTTTTTTCAGCAATACGAAAATACGCCACAACACTTAATCACACTTGAAATTATTGGTAGTCTTTTTGGATTATTAAGTGTATGGTTTTCAAAGCGGGACAATATTTTAGTCTTCCCAACGGGCATTATCAGCACGGCTATTTTTGTTTATATTTTATCAGTTTATGGCTTGCTTGGTGATATGATGATAAATGGATACTATTTTATAATGAGTATTTACGGTTGGTATATTTGGACAAAAAAAGTAGATAAAGAAAACTTTATTCCTATTACTGAAATAGAAACTAGACGAGAGTATAAAATTTCATTTCTCATTTTTGTCGCTACACTTATATTTGTCGCTATTATTTATAGCATTTTTGATAAATGGAATTCCTGGACAGCCTATGTGGATACTTTTACCACTGCAGTGTTCTTTTTGGGAATGTGGTTGATGGCCAAGAAAAAACTTGAAAATTGGCAACTGTGGATTTTAGGTGATATCATTTCAATACCTTTGTATTTATATAAAGGTTTGGTCTTTTCAGCCTTTCAATATGCCATTTTTACAATAATAGCCATCTATGGTTTTAAAGCATGGAAAAAACAACTCAACAAACCCAAAGCCAACTTGTTAAAGTAGTGTTTTATGGTCCTGAATCTACCGGCAAAACTACATTGGCTAAAACTTTAGCAGAACAATATCATACACAATGGGTGCCAGAGTTTGCAAGAGATTATCTTCAAAATAAATACAACAAAACAGGGAAAGCTTGCGAGGCCTCAGATATTATGCCCATTGCTGATGGGCAAATTAAATTAGAAAATCAGAAGGCGCAATTGGCAAACCAATTTTTGTTTTGTGATACAAACCTTTTAGAAACTTATGTTTACGCAAAAGTGTATTTTCCAAATGAAGATTTTTCTAAATTAAAAACTATTGCCTTAAGCCACAATTATGATTATTACTTTTTAACAGACATAGATACGCCATGGGAAGCCGATGATTTAAGAGATAAACCCAATGAAAGACAAGAGATGTTTGAGGTTTTTAAAAACTACCTCATTAAATACAATAAAAGTTTTTGTGTTTTGAGTGGCGACTTGAATAAGCGCCTTTCTAAAGTTAACCATATACTACAAACCAATAATTATGCAACTTTCTCAAAAAGATAAAAGGCTTATTGAAGCCAAAGGGATTTCAGAGACTGAATTTTTAAACCAGCTTAAAACCTTTAAGGTTGGTATTCCATTTTTGAAAGTATCTGGCTATGCCAATCCTAAAAAAGGAATTAAGCAGTTGGACAATAAAGACAAAGAATTTTATATTAACATTTATGAATCTTCAGATATAGAAGTTATTAAGTTTATTCCAGCAAGTGGTGCAGCATCACGAATGTTTAGACTATTACATCAATTTTTAGATGAAGTTGAAACCGATGAGGAAAAAATTCAAGCTTTATTAAAAACAGAAGAATTTTTATCTCTTAATCCTTTAATACATCAAATCAATAGGCTGGCGTTTTATGAGCAAGCAAAACAACTATCAAAGCAGTCTAATCAAAATTTTGAAAATTATTCGCAAATAGAGCAAGTGGTACTGGTTTTAAAAACCGCTATATCTGAAAAAGGTCTTAATCTAGATACTTTACCTAAAGGCTTAATTCCTTTTCACAATTATGAGGATAAAATTTTTACGCCTTTCGAAGAACATCTTGAAGAGGCTAAATCTTATGCGATTAAAAATAATACTGCACAACTCCATTTCACCATTTCAGAAGAACATGAAAATAATTTTAAAGCCACATTAAAGCAGTATTTAAAATCCTATAATAAAGACAATATTGATTTTGAAGTTAATTTTTCATATCAAAAACCTTCAACAGATACTATAGCAGTTAATCTTGACAATACCCCTTATAGAGATAAAAATGGTCAATTGTTTTTTAGACCTGGTGGTCACGGTGCGCTAATTCACAATTTAAATGCTTTAGATACGGATTTAATTTTTATTAAGAATATAGATAATGTCTCAAAAAAACAAGCTGATAAGAGGACTACATATAAAAACAAAAAAGTTTTAGCTGGAGTTTTATTAAAATTGCAGAACAAAATATTTGGATATCAAAAAGCTTTAGAGCAAAACTCAACAACTGAACTAATTGAAGAAGTTCAGGAATTTGCTCAAAACAATTTAAACATAAAGTCACCTTCTGATAAGGCCAATGAACTTTTAAAAGAGTTAAACCGACCAATTAGGGTTTGTGGCATGGTAAAAAATGACGGCGACCCTGGTGGAGGTCCATTTTGGGTTGAAGATGATAAGGGTGAACAGTCACTTCAAATTGTTGAAACTTCACAAGTTGACCCCAACGATGAAAACCAACAACAAATTTTAAAAGAAGCCACACATTTTAATCCAGTAGATATTGTTTGTGGGGTAAAAGATTATAAAGGGCAAAAATTTGACCTTAAGGAATTTGTAAATGCTAAACGCGGCTTTATTTGTCAAAAATCTGTAGAAGGCCAAGATATTAAAGCCTTAGAATTGCCAGGTTTATGGAATGGTGGTATGGCATACTGGCACAGCATTTTTGTCGAAGTTCCTTTGTCAACTTTTAATCCCGTAAAAACAGTGACTGATTTATTAAAACCCGCACATCAAGAGATTTGACCATGAATTTTAAACAAATTCTTACTGAAGTAGAATTTTCAACAGCTTTGAGTGGTGGAGCTGGTGGTCAACATGTTAATAAAACAGAAACTAAAGTTAACCTTAGCTGGTCGGTAGAAAACAGTAAGAGCTTAAACGAAAATCAAAAACATCGGATTTTAAGAAGACTTAAGACTAGAATTAATAAAAAAGGTTACCTGCAGATAAGTTGCTCTGATACCCGAAGTCAGCACCAAAATAAGAAAATATTGATAGGGCGATTTGAAAAAATGCTTTTAAACGCTTTACTAAAAACTAAGAAAAGAAAAGTTACCAAGCCCTCAAAACGTTCTAAACTTAAAAGGCTTGAAAATAAAACTAAACAAGCTCAAAAGAAGACATTAAGGCAGAAGCCTGATTACTAACAAAACTTAAGACTATGGTTAAGTCTACACTATCAAAAAGTAAACTTATTTTTATCAATTAATAGGTAATGATATGTTTGTAAGAAATAATTTTTATATTTGAAGTTTTAACTAACAATACATGAAATTCTTCAGAATAATCTTCTTAATTGTTGTTATGTGCCCCTTTTTTCAACATTTGGAGGCTCAAAGTTTTTACGAACATGAGGTGAGTTTTAGTGTTGGTATATTTCAGCTAAGAAGTGACTACGGTATAAATAACGATTCAGAAACAAATTTCGGCAATCAAGGCGTTGAAATTTCATTAAATTATTATTACAATACTGCAGCCAGAAGGTCAGCTTCTTATTTTCAACAGCACTTTAAATATAGGTTTAATTTAAGTTATTCAACTGTAAATTTAGAACATTTTGGACCTGATGCCGATGATCCTCGATTAGCTTCTATGGAAGGAAGTTATGATAATATTTCAATAGGAAATGGATTTGAGTATTATCCCTTAGGTATTAAAATTAGAAGAATTTATTCCTCTAACTTTTTAGATAATTTTTCCCCTTATGGTGGTATGGCTTTTGGAGTTAACTTTGTTACACCTGATGCCACATCATCTCTCCCTGGAGGCCTGGGTAATCCAGATAATGTATTTCCAACTTTTTTATCTGAAAGTTCAAGTAATGGTATAGACCTTGAAAATTTAGTCTCACTAAGTTTAAATTTTCAATTAGGAGCTCGTTACAAAATAAATGATAAAAGTGACATCTTTCTAGAAAGTAGCTGGATGTTTTTTGACTCGGACTTCATTGATGGACTAAGCCCTGTTGGACCTCAAAATAAAAATGACGATTGGTCGTGGGGAATAAATGTAGGTTACACTTACATTTTTTTCTAAGAAGGTATTGCTTCAATAAGTTTTTGAGTATATTCTTTTTTCGGATTTAAATACACTTCATCAGCCTCTCCGCTTTCAATAATTTTACCGTTTTTCATCACAAGTATTCTGTCAGAAAATTGTCTTACAACAGACAAATCGTGAGAAATGAATATGTATGTAAGTTTAAATTGCTCTTTTAAATCCTCAAGCAGATTCAACACTTGGGCCTGAACAGAAATGTCTAAAGCAGAAACAGATTCGTCACAAATAATTATTTTTGGCTTTAAAGCTAGACAGCGTGCTATTCCAATTCTTTGCCGTTGACCACCACTAAATTCGTGAGGATATCGATTATAGTGACTTTTTGACAAACCCACAGCTTCTAACAAGGACTTGACTTCTTCTTTTAGGTGTTTTCGATTCTTTATAATTTTATGAACCTTCATCGGTTCAGCAATAGCTTCGCCTATGGTTATTCTTGGATTTAGTGAAGAATATGGGTCTTGAAATATTATTTGGATATCTTTTTTAATAGGCTTCAAAGCCTTTGTAGGAAGTTGTGTTAAGTCTAAGTTGTTATACCATATTTCGCCAGCATCTGCCTTTAAAAGTCCAGTAATCAAATGGCCTAAAGTTGTTTTTCCACAGCCAGATTCACCAACTACACCGAGCTTTTCGCCTTGGTAAATGTCAAAGCTTACATTATTTATGGCCTTAAAATAAGCGTCTTTTTCAAAAAATGAGGATTGTATTTTAAAACTTTTTACTAAATCTTTAACGTTTATGACGGGCTTTGAGAGATAAAGGACTTCATGTCGATTTTGACGTTCAGTTTTGCTTTCGTAATTTTCCTTGAAATGGTTCTCTGAAAAATCTTTTATCGTTGGTAATTTTTTAAGTCGTTTACCAGCTTGAGGTCTGGCGGCTAAAAGTGCTTTAGTATAATTTTCTTGGGGATGATTAAAGATTTGATCGGCTGTTGCCTGTTCTATTATTTCACCTTGATACATCACTATGATATCATCGGCAATATTTTTTACAAGGGCTAAATCGTGAGAAATAAAAATGATGCTCATTTTAGTTTCTCGTTGTAGATTTTTTAATAAATCTATAATATCTTTTTGAACACTCACATCAAGTGCGGTTGTTGGTTCATCGGCGATGAGTAGCTTTGGTTCACAAGCAATAGCCATAGCAATCATCACTCGTTGTTTTTGACCACCACTAATTTGATGAGGGTATTTTTCAAAAGATGTTTGTGGCTCAGGAAGTTTTACTTTTTTAAATAAGCTTATCACTTTTGATTTTGCAGCTATACGATTACAAATTTTATGGTTGATTAAAACTTCTGCAACTTGTTTTCCGCAGGTCATCGACGGATTTAACGAGCTCATAGGTTCTTGAAAAATCATTGAAATTTCACGACCTCTTAATTTTCTCATATGTTTTTTATCTGCAGAGTTTAAAGGATTACCATCAAAAAAGAGTTTTTCGTAGGTCAATTTTGCGTTTTTAGGTAAAATACCAAGAATGGATAAAGCCGATAAAGACTTACCAGAACCCGACTCGCCAACTATGCCTATTATTTTTGATTGTTCAAGTTGTAAAGAAAAGTTGCTGACAACTGTGTTGTTATTAAAACTGATTTTTAAATTTTTAATATCTAATAACATATATTCTATATATAGGTAACTTGTTCAGGCTTTAAAAGGGATTTACCTGCAAGTTTTAAAACCACTTGAGCGACAGCAATAACGTCTTTTTCACAGTATTTTACAATGCGTTCTAATTTTTTTTCTTCGTAATAAACAGATCTAACTTGACTGCCATCAATGTCATCTTTCGGTGAATCAATTCCTAAGATTTCTGTCAGTAATTTTAATGAGGTGAAGTGTTTGTAATCGCCAAATTTCCATAATTCTAAAGTGTCTAAGTGTGGCACTTCCCAAGGTTTTTTGCCCATAAGATTTAAAATTTTAGGTAAAGGCCTGCCTTGAATCAATAAGCGTCTGGCGATGTAGGGAATATCAAACTCCTTTATATTATGTCCGCACAATAATCGATTAGAAGTGTTGTAATGCTTGTGGAGTAGATTAGAAAAATCTTTTAATATTTCATTTTCATCATCATTATAATAGCTTTTGATTCTGAATTCAGGCTGTTTTTCTTCTATATTAAAGATACCTACAGAGATACAAATGATTTTACCAAATTCTGCCCAAATTCCTGCGTTTTCATAATATTCAGCCGCAGATATTTCCTTATCACCTATAGCTTCATAACGTCTTTTATAGGCTGATTTTTGATCCCAAAGTTTTTGTTTTGCTGGACTTAAGTCTTTAAAATTTTCATATTCGGGAACGGTTTCAATGTCAAGAAATAAAACTTGATTAAGTTTGAGGTGATCAAGCATAACATTTGTTTTGACAATAAAAATAGAGATAATTTACTGAATAATAAGCCATGAAAGATTTTTTTTAATCAAAAAATACATTACTTTTGCAAACCAAATTTAATAATCGGGTCGAGAACCCAAAATTTAAACATTATGCCTTTAAAAATCAGATTACAAAGACACGGTAGAAAAGCAAGACCATTCTTTTGGATAGTAGCCGCAGATTCTCGTGCAAAAAGAGATGGTAAATTCATTGAAAAATTAGGAATTTACAACCCAACAACCAACCCAGCAACCATTGAGTTAGACTTCGACAATTCTCTGAAGCACTTACTTAACGGAGCTCAGCCAACTGACACTGCAAGACGTATCCTTTCTTACAAAGGTGTTATGTATAAAAAGCATTTATTAGGAGGAGTAACTAAAGGCGCCTTAACTGAAGAAGAAGTTGAAAAGAAATTTGAAGCTTGGATGAAAGACAAAGAAGGCAAAATTATGGACAAAACTTCTAAAATTGAAAAGTCAAAAGCAGATGCCAAAGCAGAAGCCTTAGCTAAAGAAAAGGAAGTTAGTGACAAAAGGGCTGCTGATGCTGCACCTGAAGAAGAAGTTGCTGAAGAAGCGCCAAAAGCTGAAGAAGAAGTAGCTGAAACTCCAGAAACTGATGTTAAAGAAGAGGCTAAAACAGAAGAAACTTCTGAAACTTCTGAAGCTGAAGACAAAAAAGAAGAAGCTAAGGGGGAAACTAAAGAAGAGCCAAAGTCGACTGATAAAGAAGACGAAAAAAAAGAAGCTTAATATAAAGTCTGATGGATAAAAATGAACATTTTTATCTTGGGACAATTTCTCGAAAATTTAGCTTTAAAGGTGAAGTTGTTTTACAAATCAATCCAGATTTAGAGACTTTTCCAGAACATATCAAATCCGTTTTTGTTGAATTTCAGCAGAAACGGATTCCTTATTTTATAGAGTTTACCAAAGCCCATAAGAAAAGTAGTCTCCGAGTAAAGTTTGAAGATGTTTCTACAGAGCAAGAGGCTGAGCAATTGGTAAAACACGATGTTTACATTTTAAAATCAGAAATTGATCTTGATGAAGCGTTTTCTTTAAAAGACCTCGTTGGCTTTACTGCTTATGATGAGAATGACGATTGCATTGGTGAAATCATAAACCTGAACACATCAACACCTCAAGCCTTTTTTGAAATTGAATCTAACGAAAAGCAAATTCTTATTCCCGCTAACAAAGATTGGATTATAGAAATTGACGAAGATCAAAAGGAAATCTTTTTTGAACTACCTGAAGGGCTTTTGGATTTAAATGCTTAGTCTAATAGCGTCTCCTCAAACAGCTCTAAAATCCGTTTATACTCATCCGTCCAGCTTTCGGGTTCGGTAAAGCCGTGACCTTCTACGGGATAAATGGCGAGTTCCCAATGGTCTTTACCTAACTCAATTAAACGTTGAGATAAGCGCACAATATCTTGAAACTGCACATTAGTATCCATGACACCGTGTGCCATTAATAAATGTCCTTGTAAACCTTCTGCAAAATAAATGGGTGACGACCGTCTATAAGCTTTGGGGTCTTGTTCTGGTGTGTTTAAAATATTTGAGGTATAACCGTGATTGTAATGCGCCCAATCAGTTACAGAACGCAGAGCCGCTCCAGCTTTAAAGGTGTTAGCTTCATTAAATAACGCCATTAAAGTGATGAATCCGCCATAACTGCCACCGTAAATGCCGATTTTATCAGGATTGATATCGTGATTTTCGACTAAATATTCTGCTCCGTCAACTTGATCGGATAAATCTTTTCCACCCATATGGCGGTAAATGGCGGTTCGCCAATCTCTGCCGTAGCCAGCACTTCCACGATAATCAATATCTAAAACGGTATAGCCTAAATCGGTCAACAAATTGTGAAACATGTATTCTCGAAAATAACTCGACCACCATTTGTGGGCGTTTTGAAGATATCCCGCACCGTGAACAAAAATCACTGCTGCATTATTTTTGTTAGCATTCTCAGGTTGATACAACCTTGCAGGCACCATAGTGCCATCTTCAGCTTTGAATTCTATAAAATCAGGCTCTTGCCAAGCATAAGCTTTAAAAGCTTCAGATTGTCCATCAGTGATTTGCTCTGGCTCAGCTTTGACTTTAGTTTTTTTAATAAATAACTCTTGAGGCTGATTCGCTTTAGAAAACACATCAGCCATATATTTTTCATCGGGAGATAATGTCACTTGATGCCGACCTATGCCTTTTGTCAGTTGAATTATTTTTCCACCTTGAAGTGGCATTTTAAAAAAATGTCTTTGGCCTAAATCGTCTTTTGAAGCTGTAAAATACCAATGCTTTTCATCTTTTGAAACTTCAGGGTTAAAGACTTCGTAGTTGCCAGAAGTTAAAGCGGTTTTGGACTTTGAATTTATATTTAATGTGTATAAATGTGAAAACCCAGTCTCTTCAGATTGAAAGTAGATGTGTTTATTATCTGGCAACCAGTCTAAAACGCCTGAAGGGCCATAATTACCAATTCCTGGACCGCCAATCCAAGCTTCGTCGTGTTGATGGTCTAAACTGATAAGCTTGCCAGTATTTAAATCAACTTGACAAATCCAACGGTCTTTATTGTCTTGAGAGCGCACTTCAACCACAGCCAGATTTCCATTTGGTGAAAACACCAAACGAGAAAAGTCTACGGGTCTCGGTTCATCTTCGTTGACATCGCCGTATTCCTTTAGATATGCAGGCTGTTTTTTAATGCTTGGCAAATCTGAAGCATCAACAACATAGGCTGTATCTTTTTTAAGGTTATAAATGACTAAACTGGATTGACGACTTTCTTTTCCCACCTTTGGTCTGGCATCGACCATTGTCGTATAACCACTATCATCAACATAATCTGCGGCTTTGGTTGTCGTAGCTTGGTTACTTTGACTTAAGTTAAACGCTACTGCATTTAGACTTGGTGAAATTTTAAATCCGTAAGCGTATTTTTTATCCGTGTAAAAGGTGTAAGTGTCTTTGTTTTGAACGTCATAATACGCTTTTCGCAAAGAATCTTGTTCTTTCTCTTTTGCAATAAATTTAATTAATGAAGTATTTTCTTTCTCTAACCAGGATTCGTTATTTGATTTATCTTTTGGCTCTTCACCTTTTTCAATTTGGGTTAATTGACGTAATTGAAATTCACTTAGCTCAAGCACAAAAGCATTATCACCAATAATCAAACCGATTTGATTTTCATTTAAAAATTCAGCATCACGAATATTTCTATCTAAATCTAAAAGCAATTTAGGCTTTTTAAATTTTGACTTATAAATCATCAGATTACCATTATCTAAACTTAAAAACTGAGATGACTTATCGTGTTTTGAAATAAAATTGCGTTCAGATTTAAGCAATAATTTTTTATCAGCTTTTTGAATGAGATTTGGCCTTTTAATGTTGACGACGTAAACCGAATCAGCAGGATGTTTTTCAGGATTATAATCAAAAAAGATATGTTCGCTACTAATATCCCAATGCACATCACTTGGAAATGTACCCATCCACTTAGGGTCTTGCATAATTTTTTCAACACTTAATTTCTGAGCGTTTGTATTATAAAAAAATATTATTGTAAATACTGAGAAGTAAAATTTTAAACGATTATTCATAATTAAAAATATTTATCTAATTCTTCTTTAGAAGCACTTATGATTTCTGAATCTATCAGGCGATAGGTTAGGGTTTTCCAGTTTTCATCTTGTTTAAAAATACTTTTCAAAATGGGAATCGCTTTTTCTTTTTCATCAGCATTCCAAAGTGAAATGGCTTTCCAATAAGTGACTTCAATATTTCCTTTCAACAATTCTTCAGCTTTAGAATAAGCGTCGAGTGCCGCTTCTATATCATTGTCTTCTATGGCGAGATCGCCTTTGTTCATCCAGTCATAGCCACGTTTAACTTTTAGTAAGCGTTCTAATTCTTTTATTGGATTTTTATGATCGTCAACTCGTAAATCTACTAGTTTATCTTCCCAAGGATGTTCAACTTGTTCTGGACCTACCACAAGTAGGGCTGCAGATTGTTTTCCTCGAATGTCTCCACCAGCTTTTTGAGCAGCTTTTAAGACTTCAACCAGTCGTTCTGCCAAAGGTAAATCATCGTGTTTCATAAAGGCATATTGCATAGCAGGCACAACTTTGTCATTGAGCATCATATTGGCTTGAACAGAAAAATTTTCGTGAGAAATATGCGCCGCAGATTCAACACACTTTTCGCCAGTATGTGCCGCTGTATTGCCGTTTTTGTCGACAAAAGCCACTTGACGAAAAGCTTCACCCTCATCCATTCTGACCAGTTTTTCTAAGGCTTCTTCAGCAGATGAACCTTCTTCCATCAGCTGAAGCCCGTTTGGTCCATAAGATGGGTTAACAAAAGATTGCGTGGCTACAGCACCAACGCCAGATTTTGCCCAAGCTACAACAGTTCCAACCGAAAACCAATGGCTTTGTACTGCAACACCCATCTCGCCAGTTTTTTCATCTTTGGCAACAATTGAAAAAGTATGAGCAAATTGATCTTTGTAAACTTGTTTTTGTGCGTAAATGGAGTTGATAACTAGGGATAAACTCAAACAGATTAAAAGTTTCATATTAAGTAATTTAATTTTAAATTAATTCAAGATAATAATTTTTTTATATAAATCAAGTTCTATTAATTTATTGATTTGATTTAAAGAAAGTAATTATGCACATCTTTAAGACACAAAAGCCAGCTATAAGTTAAAAACCTACGCTGTAATTCTCTATATTTGCAACACAAGATTAAATTTTATGCCTTACAAACGAATACTCTTAAAACTCTCTGGAGAAGCATTGATGGGAAATCGGCAATACGGAATTGACCCTGAAAGGCTGGCAGACTATGCTAAAGAAATAAAAACCGCAGTTGATAAAGGAATTGAAGTGGCCATTGTTATAGGTGGTGGCAATATTTTTAGAGGAATAGCTGGCGCCAGCAAAGGTATGGATCGCGTTCAGGGTGACCATATGGGAATGTTGGCTACGGTTATCAACGGCTTGGCCTTACAAAGTGCTTGCGAAGATCATGGCATTCAAACCCGCTTACAATCGGCTATAAAAATTAATGAAGTCGCCGAACCCTTTATAAGAAGAAAAGCAATGCGCCATTTAGAAAAAGGCCGTGTGGTTATTTTTGGTGGTGGTACAGGAAATCCTTATTTTACAACAGACTCTGCTGCCGTTTTAAGAGCCATAGAAATTGAAGCGGACGTTATTTTGAAAGGCACTCGTGTTGATGGAATTTATACAGCTGATCCAGAAAAAGATAAAGCGGCAACAAAATTTGACTTTATTACTTTTGATGATGTGCTTAGAAAAGGATTAAAAGTCATGGATACAACTGCTTTTACCTTAAGTCAAGAAAACGAATTGCCCATTATTGTATTTGATATGAATATAAAAGGAAATCTGCTTAAAGTCGTTTCCGGCGAAAAAATAGGCACAAAAGTCAATTTATAAATTTTTTAAAAATAAAATTATGAACGAAGATTTAGACTTTATATTAGATTCTGCAAAAGAAGATATGGATAAAGCCATATCTCACTTGAAGAAACAATTGCAAAACATTAGAGCAGGTAAAGCTAACCCTACAATGTTGACTTCAGTTATGGTAGAATATTATGGCACTATGACACCGCTTAGTCAAGTGAGCAATATCAATACACCAGATGCAAGAACATTGTCCATTCAACCTTTTGAAAAATCTCTCATTCAAGAAATTGAAAAAGGAATTATGAACGCCAATTTAGGTTTTAATCCAATGAACAACGGAGATAATGTGATCATCAATGTACCGCCATTAACAGAAGAACGCAGAAAACAACTTTCTAAACAAGCTAAAGCTGAAGCCGAAGAAGCTAAAATTGGCGTGAGAAATGATCGCAGAAATGCACTTCACGAATTGAAAGGTATTGGACTGTCTGAAGACGAAATAAAAGATGCTGAAGATGAAGTCCAAAAACTCACAGACAGCCATATTGAAAAAATAGACCAAATCTTTGAAGCCAAAGAAAAGGAAATAATGACGGTATAAAATCGTCTTAAATTATATTTGCTCTTGTATGTTAGGTTGATGCTTGTGATATTGTTGCAATGCTGTTTGCTGTCTAAGCTCATAGCACAACAAACTGTTTCTACTAATTTAATCAATCAAAACGCTGAACCCGTTGCTTTTGCTGTTGCTGTCACAAAAGATACCGTTGTATTTTCAAATGTGTATGGACAACTTCAATTTAAAAAACAGCCAAATCAGATAAAAATTTATGCTTTAGGTTATAAGCCTGTAAGTTTAGAACACTTTCAATTGCAAGTGACTTTAGAAAAGTCAGAAGTTAATCAAAACAATGCCGACCAAATCATTGCTAAAGTTTTTGAAAATGCCAATACTAATGATCCATTTGCAACCTTTAATAAACTTGGGTTTAAACGCTACAATAGAACTTTAATTCAAAGAGATAGCATTCGAAATTCTGTTTCTAATGAAAATTTGTTTTCTGAACGCACTTCAGAATTTTTAGTACAAGACCAGCAAATAAAAGAACGTATTATAGCTCAAAATAATCAAGGGTTTGACAAACCAGTGCTAAAAATGTTAAGCCACAGAATGCACGATATCAATTGGTATGACAAAGATTATGTCATTTTTGAAATCGATTACGCTTCGCCTTTGCACCCCGATAATATCAAAGCATACCAATACGAGTTGATTCATAAAAACAATGAATTTTATTACATTAAATTTAGTCCAAAACTCAACAATGCTGATAGGCTTTTGCAAGGTGTGGTGCAAATTGATAATAACTACGCTTTATCAAAAATATACGCCAATAAAGACGATGAAATAAAATTAGACTTACATCAAAACTTTGAAAAAAAATCAACTCAAAACCTTTGGCTAACTCAAGAAATATTAGTTGAAATGACACCAGGAGAAGGTGGTAAACCTGTAAGTCTTTTTGGAACTAATGTTGATATTGGAACGCTTCAAAGCCGAAGCATAGCTGAAGATGATCAAAACAACAAACTTTTTTCAAAATCTATATTGTACAATTACAGTTTTGAACCTGAAGAGTTGGATACGGAAAATTATGATATTCTTGTAGAAGACGATGCTCACAAACGCAACACAAAATATTGGGAATCAAAAAGGAAACTCCCTTTAACCTCTCAAGATAGTTTGTTTTTTAAAGGCACAGCTCAAACACTAAAGCGTCAAAAAACAATTTCCAGAATTAAAAAACTTGAAAATGTTAATGATGGTTTTTTTCCTATTTTTAAATGGAAAACTGACTTAAAAACCTTAATTAAGGTTAACAATTTCGAAGGATTACGCATTGGCATAGGCGGCTTAACAAATGAAGAATTTTCAGACCAATTTAGAGTTGGTGGCTACATTGCCTACGGAACAAAGGATAAGAAAATAAAATTTGGTGTTAACACAGGGTTTTTGCTTGACAGAGACACCAATACCTGGTTAAATGCAGAGTATACAGATGATGTGAGAGAAGTAGGTAGTAATATTTACCTTACTGATGAACGTGTGTATTCGTTGTTTGAACCACGATTAGTGAATATCATTTTTTTCTACAAAGAAAAAACCGCATCATTGAGTCTTCAAAGACGATTGACGCCAGACCTTTTATCAGAATTTAAAGTTGCTCACGACAGAATTTTTCAAACAGAAAACTACGCCTTTCTCAATGGTGACATTGCTATGCAATCTTATGACTTAACCCGAGCATTAGTTAGTTTAAGGTGGTCGCCGCGAAGTCGATTTCTCAAATTTGACAACAACTTTATTAATGTTAAAGAACAATATCCTGTTATTTCTGGGCAAGTCGAACAATATTTTGGCAACACTTTTGGTGGCGATTTAACTTTTACTAAACTCAATCTAAAAGGGCAATATATTTACAGCCACTTAAACAATAGTCATACCGAATTTATATTGGAAGGCAATTATGCTTTCGGAGATGTGCCACTCACGCATACGTTTCACGCCTATCCAAATGCGCCTAATGATGAGAAAATTTTAGGAAGGTTTTCTGTAGCTGGTGTAAAAAGTTTTGAAACGATGTTTTTTAGTGAATTTTTTAGCACACGCTTAGCCAGCCTTCATATCAAACATACTTTAGCGCCTTTTAAAATATCTAACACTTTTAGACCAGAAATGGTTTTGATTTCCAGACACGCTATAGGTGATTTTAGTGATCAAGAGAAACATTTAAACGTAGACTTTAATACGTTAAATCAGGGCTATTCAGAAGCTGGTGTAGAACTCAATAAAATATTTTGGGGCTTTGGTTTGAGTTTTGCATACCGTTATGGTGCATACCACTTGCCAAGTTTCGACGATAATATTGCCTTTAAATTTACATTTAATTTACAGCTTTAATTGATGTCTTAGCTTTATAATGTTTTTGGTTTTATACCTTTGCTCTTTTTTAAGCTTTTCAGCAGATGCAAAAACTTTTTAGTTTTGGGTTTTGGAATACCATAGCAGGGACAATTCTTCGCAATAGAATTGTGTTTATTACTTTGATAATTGGCGTATCAGTATTTTTAATTTCTCAATGGAAATACATTGGTTTTTCGTTTACAGAAGCCAACTTGTTGCCCGACAAGCATCCAATGAATCTTGAGTATCAATCTTTTTTAGAAAAGTTTGGAGACGAAGGCAATATCATTGTTATTGCCACACAAGATTCTGCATTATTCACACCAAAAAAGTTTAAAGAATGGGCTCGACTTTCTGACACAATTAGACAGTTTAGCGAAATTAAAAGCGTGATAGACATCACAGACCTTCAAAATTTAAAAAAGTTTACTAACCCCAAAAGATTTGAGTTTCAAGACATTCTTAAAACAAAAAATTACACTGAAGAAAACTTAGATAATTTTAAACATTTTGTATTTGACTCCTTACCCTTTTACGAAGGATTGGTGTATAATTCAAAATCTAAAACTATTCAGACAGCAGTTTATCTTGAAGATTCTATAGTTAATACTAAAGTTAGAAAAGATTTTGTGCTTGAGAAATTTGTGCCGCTAATAGAAAATTTTTCTAAAAGCACTAATATCAAAGTTTATGTATCTGGAATGCCTTATGTGCGAACACTTAATGCCCAAAATATAGTCGATGAAATCAAGTGGTTTGTCTTAGCAGCACTTCTGGTCACTTCTTTTATTTTTTATTTTTTCTTTCGTTCGTTTCGAGCCACTTTTATTTCAATGTTAACGGTCATTATCGGTGTAATTTGGGCATTTGGGTTTATTGGTTTGATGCGTTATGAAATTACAGTTTTAACCGCTATAATTCCACCTCTGATAATTGTAATTGGCATACCTAATTGTATTTTTCTCATCAATAAATACCAACAAGAAATTAAGCGCCACGGCAATCAAGCCAAATCGCTTCAGCGCGTTATTGCTAAAATTGGCAATGCCACTTTAATGACTAACGTTACAACCGCTTCGGGTTTCGCCACTTTTATTTTTACACAAAGTGAATTGCTTAAAGAATTTGGGGTTGTGGCTTCTATCAATATCATATCTATTTTTCTGTTGAGCTTGTTGATTATCCCCATTATTTATAGCTATATGGCACCGCCAAAAGACAAACACCTCAAACATTTGGGTAGAAAATGGATTGAAGGTTTTGTCAATTGGATAGAAAATATGGTGCGGAATAGACGAATTACAATTTACTTTACTGCAGTAGGAGTGATGATGTTGAGTTTTATAGGCATTTATTTTATTAAAATTTCAGGAAGTCTGCTTGAAGATATGCCTCAAAAAGCTGAATTCATAAAAGATGTTCGCTTTTTTGAACAAGAATTTAATGGCATTATGCCTTTAGAGTTTTTAATTGACACTAAACGAGAAAATGGCGTTTCTAAGCTATCAACTTTAAAAAGAATAGACCAATTAGGACAAGCTTTAGAAGAATTTCCTGAGTTGTCAAAATCGCTATCTGTCGTGAATATAGCTAAATACGCCAAACAGGCATTTTATAACGGTAAACCTAAGTATTATCAATTGCCAACACGACAAGAGCAAAATTTTATGTTGCCCTATTTTAAAAACTTTGAATCAAACGGTAAGCTCAACGCTTATGTTGATTCTACAGGTCAATATGCGCGCTTAACGGTATTTATGAAAGATGTCGGCATCGATAGAATGGAGCAAATCGAAGCCCAAATTTACCCTAAAATCCAAAAAATATTTCCTGAAGACCGTTATAATGTCAGTATGACGGGTAAAGCACTGACCTTTCAAAAAGGGACAAACTATTTGGTGAAAAATCTTGTGGTGTCTTTAACACTCGCTGTATTGCTTATTGCGTTGTTTATGGCTTGGATGTTCAGGTCGTTTAGAATGATTTTGATATCACTTATTCCAAATATTTTACCGCTTTTAATGACAGCAGGAATGATGGGTTTTCTCAATATTCCTATTAAACCTTCTACCATTTTGGTATTTAGTATTGCTTTTGGAATTAGTGTAGATGACACGATTCATTTTCTTGCTAAATACCGACAAGAACTCAAAGCCAGAAATTGGAAAATTAAACGCTCAGTTTATCCAGCGCTAAGAGAAACCACAGTCAGTATGTTCTACACATCAATTGTACTGTATTTTGGTTTTTCAGTGTTTATGATCAGTAGTTTTGGCGGTACCGTTGCTCTTGGTGGTTTGGTTTCGGCTACGTTGTTGTTTGCTATGCTGTCTAACTTGTTGCTTTTGCCTTCATTACTTTTATCCTTAGAACGCAGTATTGCCAACAAAGAAACTTTAAAAGAACCACAAATTAATGTTATAGAAAGTGAAGAAGATTAGAAATAAAATTTCAAATTTTTGTATTTTTAAAACGAAATAAAAAATATGAAACAATACCACGACCTGATTAAACACGTTTTAGAAAACGGAACCGATAAAGGTGACCGAACTGGTACAGGCACGAGAAGTGTTTTTGGCCATCAAATGCGTTTTAATTTAAATGAAGGCTTTCCTTTAGTGACCACAAAAAAAATTCATTTAAAATCTATAATACACGAACTATTGTGGTTTATCAAAGGCGAGACTAATATCAAATATCTTCAAGATAATGGCGTACGCATTTGGAATGAATGGGCTGATGAAAATGGAGATTTAGGCCCAGTTTATGGTCATCAATGGCGTAACTGGAATAGTGAAAGCATCGATCAACTTTCAGAAATTATCCAAACCATTAAAAATAATCCCAACAGCCGAAGAATGATTGTTTCAGCTTGGAACCCAAGTGTTTTGCCAGACACATCAAAATCATTTTCTGAAAATGTTGCTAATGGCAATGCGGCTTTACCACCTTGTCACGCATTTTTTCAGTTTTATGTGAGCCCCCCAACCCCCAAAGGGGGAAAAAATGCAAAGCCAAAATTATCACTCCAACTTTATCAACGCAGTGCTGATATTTTTCTTGGTGTACCCTTTAATATTGCCTCTTATGCGCTTTTAACAATGATGATAGCACAGGTTTGTGATTTAGGTTATGGTGATTTTATACACACTTTTGGCGATGCCCATATCTATCAAAATCATTTTGAGCAAGTTGAGCTTCAACTTTCAAGAGCGTTTAGACCATTACCCGAGATGAAAATTAATCCCGATGTGACCTCCATTTTTGACTTTAAATTTGAAGATTTTGAGTTAATCAACTACAATCCGCATCCACATATAAAAGGCAAAGTTGCTGTTTAGTTTTTTATCAAAAACCCGTATATTTATAAAAATTATTGTCAGTCTATGACGTCTAAAAATTACTTCGATTTTTTTATAAAAACCCGACAACGCACAGAGCAAATTTGTCAGCCCCTCAAAACAGAAGATTACGTTGTGCAACCTGTAGTTGATGTTTCGCCACCCAAATGGCATCTTGGGCATACCACTTGGTTTTTTGAGGAATTTGTTTTAAAACAACATCTTGATAATTACCAATTGTTTCACGAAGATTTTGCCTTTGTGTTTAACTCCTATTACGAAAGTGTAGGCGATAAAGTGATGCGTACCAATCGTGGCAACTTATCTCGACCAAGTGTGGATAGAGTTTATGATTATCGTCAATATGTGAATGAGCATATGGAGAAATTACTCAATTCACCTATAGATGATGAGTTGTGGAAAGTAATAGAAATAGGAATTCACCACGAAAAACAACATCAAGAATTATTGCTAACTGATATTAAATACATCCTTGGGCATAACCCATTGTTTCCAGTTTATGATAAAACATTTAAAGAACTACAAGTTGAAACTCAAAATCAAGACTGGATTGACATCAAAGAAGGCTTGTATGAAATTGGTCATAATGAAGATAGCTTCTGTTATGATAATGAGTTGGGGCGACACAAAGTCTATCTTGAAGACTTTAAAATCAGCAATCGCTTAGTCACCAATGCAGAGTATTTAGAATTTATACAGGATGGTGGATACAAGCAAGTTTTGCTTTGGCACGCCGAAGCTTGGGACTGGCTTCAACAAAAGGATATAAAATCACCCAAATATTGGCATTTTATCGATGGTCAATGGATGAGATTCAGTCTATCGGGTCTAAAAACATTGAATTTAAATGAACCTTTAAGTCACATATCTTACTACGAAGCATTCGCTTTTGCACAGTGGAAAGGTATGCGACTGCCAACCGAGTCCGAGTGGGAAGCCTCACAAGCTCATTTTGATTGGGGAGAAGCTTGGGAATGGACAGAAAGCGCCTATTTACCTTACCCAAGATATCAAAAAGCAGAAGGGGCTTTAGGCGAGTATAATGGCAAATTTATGGTTAACCAAAAGGTGTTAAGAGGCAAATCCTTAGCAACAGCACCTGAGCATAGCAGACCGAGCTATCGCAATTTTTTTCACCCACAACTCAGATGGCAGTTCAATGCTGTGAGGTTAGCGAAATCTTAACGACACAAGGCAAAAATTATATGGAAAAAATACAAACTCAATTTGAAAAAGACGTCATAAAAGGCTTGACGGACTATCCGAAACATTTACCGTCAAAATATATTTATGATCAACTTGGCGACAAGTTGTTTCAAGATATTATGGCGATGCCAGAATACTACCTCACTAACTGCGAATTTGATATATTGAGTTTACACAAAACTGAAATATGCGAAGCTTTTTCTCACGATAAAGGCTTTGACCTCATAGAACTCGGAGCTGGAGATGGCAAAAAAACCAAAATTCTTTTAAAAGAGCTGGTAGCCAAAAACCATGATTTTGATTATCTTCCTATAGATATCAGTCAAAATGTTTTGGATGAATTAACCGAAGCCTTAAAACACGAAATACCCGAAGCTAAGGTTCAAGCCAAACAAGGGACTTATTTTGATGTGCTTTCAGAATTAGACGAATACCGCAGCCGTAAAAAGGTAATTTTATTTCTTGGATCTAATATTGGTAATTTGTTGCATAAAGACGCTATTGTTTTTTTAAAAAAAATACAAGAGAATATGCACGATGAGGATGTTTTGTTTATGGGATTTGATCAGAAAAAACACCCGCAAACCATCCTGAATGCCTATAATGACGAGACCAAAATCACCGAGCAATTCAATAAAAATATTTTAAGAAGAATCAATCGAGAATTTGATGCTGACTTTAAATTAAATCAATTTATGCATTGGGAAACTTATAACCCTGAAACGGGAACGGCTCTAAGCTACTTAGTCAGTTTAAAAGAACAAAACGTCAATATCAATAATCTCGACTTACAAATAAAATTTGACGCTTGGGAAAGTATTCATGTAGAAATTTCACAAAAATACGACGATGCCGTTGTAGAATGGCTGGCGTTACAATCTGGCTTAAAACCTGTGGACTCCTTTTTAGATAAAAAAGGTTACTACAAAAACTATATTTTTAAAGCGGCGAAATAGTTTTTAATTTAATCAAACTTATTTATAACCTGAGTTAGATTAATAACATATATCACTTTTAACCTAAAAGTTGACTTTTTTTTAATAATTATAAAGCCTAATTCCGATACAAATTTTCTTCGTTTTACTCAGAAAAACTACTCATTTTGACGGCTTTGTAAAATTGGTTTATTAAAACCGAACTCACGTTTATAATTTCCCAAACCTAAAACCATTTTCTAAAAGTGTTTCAATAGTCTTTGGCAAAACTTTTTGTAAATTTTTATAAGATTTGATATTATCGTGGCAGACAATGATACTGCCAGAAGAAGTGTTGTTGATGATGTTATCATACACTCTTTGTGCTGATAAATTAGAGCTGTAATCTTTGCTTAAGACAGACCACATTACCACATCATAACCCAAATTTAGAATAGCTTTTGATTGTGTTGAGGTCATTTTACCATAAGGCGGTCTAAATAAAGACGTATTAACGTCAAATTCAGCGATGGCTTTTTGAGTTTTTTGGATATTTTCAAGATAATTTTCTGTCGTGGTTTTCCAGCCTTTGAGATGATTGTAAGTATGGTTTCCAATACTATGGCTTTGCTTTAAAACTTCCTTGAATATTTCGGGATGCTTACTGATATTTTCACCCACGCAAAAAAAAGTGGCAGGAATTTGATATTGGTTTAAAACATCTAAAACCCAAGGCGTAACTTCTGGAATTGGCCCATCGTCAAATGTTAAATATATTTGATTTTCAGTATTAGGCTTGTCCCAAACATAATGTTTAAAATATCGACTCACTAAAGCCGGTGTTTTAGAAGGTATCATTCTGGCTGTTCGGGGATTGTATCTGTTTGAGAAGAATCTCCTGAGTTTAAAAGTTTATTCATCAAGTCTTCTTCAGAAGGCGTTTCATCAAGTTGATTACCGTAGTCAAAAAGTTCTAAATACGAATTAAAGGTTTCAGCTTCTTTTTGCATCACCTCATCATCTTGAACGTAAATTAGCATATCCACTAACGAACGATATCGCTGTATTTCAGTTGAAATCTCTTCAGCCAATTGACTTTGTCTTTCAAGGCTTAAACTACTAAAATACCTGAGTTTTTCTTGATATTTTTTAGCAACATCTTGCCAAATGGCTCTGGCTTTTTCAACCTGATCTATTTTATAATAAACTTCAATAATGGGGTTGAGTAATGTGTAATAACCAAAGTGTTTTACTGGCATTTTATCCATAGCCAAGTCCAGAACATTTTCTGCTTTTTCATAATTCTTCTCTTTAGCTAATGAATCTGCTAATCTTGCCATATTGCTTCTATAGGTAATAGAGTTTCTTCGGGTCTCAACATCGTAGTAAACATTTTCATTACCGCTATTCATCCAATCCCAACTCATAACGATATCATACATTTTTTCAGTATCAATTCTACCCATATCGACATCGGTTTTAGGGTTGAAATCAGTTTTTATTGGCACAAGTTTATAGCATACACCATTGAGTTGCAAGTAATCTTTCATCCAAAGAAAATCGGCACTATCATAACTTCCGCCAGTGAAATAAATCGGGCGTTTCCATTCTGTGTTGGCTAAAACATCTAACATTAATAATCGATGTTTATAAACCAGTGAACCAGGAATTTTTACTACAATTTCATCAACAACTTTATCAGCATCTTTGGCTTTGACAATGCCAGAGTTTATAGCATTTTCTTTATTAACAGGTATTCTTATGTGTTTTGCTGGAAAAGTGTTGACCCATTGTCCACTTTGGAGCTCGGCTTGTGTGCGCTTATCATCTAATTTGATAAACTTTATCCAAGTATCAATATCTAAAGTGTCTGGGTAATTTTCATTTTCATTAAACCAAACGGCTTCATTGGTACCGTAACTGTAATCTTCGTGTTCCAAATGGGTTTCAAGCGGCTCGCTTTTATAAGCTTTGACTCGCATTTGGTCAATATACCAATCGGTGGCAAAAAGTTGCGTATTCACCACGCGAACATCAGTGCGATAACCTAAAATTTCTTGCGCGTACCACAAGGCAAAAGTATCATTATCACCAATGGTAAATAAAATAGCATTTTCATCTACCGAATCCAGATATTTTTTAGCCATCGTCAATGCCGAATAGCGATTAGAACGGTCGTGGTCATCCCAATTTTCACTTGCCATCAAGACCGGCGCAGCCAAAAGACAAACCACACTGACTAAAGGAACAAGAATTTTAGAGGACAAATATTGCCTAAAACTGTCGTAAATGCTAAACACACCAAAGCCTATCCACATACAATACACGTAGAATGAGCCCACTAAAGCATAATCACGCTCACGAGGTTCAAAAGGTCTTTCGTTGAGATAAACCTTTAAGGCTATACTGGTAAATAAGAAAAACACCAAAAGCACCCAAAACGACTTTTTATCTTTTTGATAGTGAAATAGTAAACCAATAATGCCTAAAATTAAAGGCAAAAAGAAATACGTATTTCTCGCTTTATTAGTTTCCATATCGGTAGTCAACTCGCTTTGATTGCCCAATCGCCATTCGTCAATAAAATTGATACCACTTATCCAATTACCATTCAAATCTGTGCCTTGACCTTGAATATCGTTTTGTCGACCCGCAAAATTCCACATAAAATAACGCCAATACATATACATAAATTGGTGTTCAATCATATATGAAAAATTGGCAAATGCCGAAGGTTTTTCAATATCGAGATAGGGCGCAAAATCTTGCAAAAAAGAAATATAACCTTCAGCGCCAATTTTACCAGCGTTAAAATCACTTCTAAACTGATTCACAATTTGTGTCAATTCTTCGCTACCTTGATAGTCAGGTTTTACGGTAAACTCTATGGCGCCCGCATAAGCCATATAATTTTTAGCGTGCTCAAAACTCCACATCCTTGGCAAAAACGTTTTGTGCTTGCTATTTGGGTTTTGTTTAGCATTTTTATAATCATTTACAATCACATATTTGCCAAGTTTATCATCTCGTTCATACTTGGGTTCTTCGTCAGAATAAGGATTGTCAGCGTCAAGACCTGCAAACATATCTGTAAACTGTGGCCCGTAAAACAATTTCACTTCAGGATATTGGTCTCGATTGTAGTATGCCAATAATGCCTGCGCACTAGACGGATTGTTTTCGTTGATGGTCGTTCCCGCATTGGCACGAATAGGAAGCATAATCCAACTTGAGAAACCTATGAAAATAAACAGAATACACAACACCACCGAATTAATCACTGGATAACCTTTTTGTCGCGTAAATTTTAATGCAAAAATAAAAAAAGCAATGATCACCAAACCAGCAATCACAGTTCCAGAGTGAAATGGCAAGCCAATACTATTCACAAAAAACAGCTCAGATTTAGCAAAAAACGTCAAACTATACGGCAACAAAAACTTAAAAATAAACATCAACGAGCCAACAATTATTAAGCTCGATATTATAAAGTTTTTAACCGTAATGGTTTTTGTGTTTTTAAAGTAATACATATAACCAATCGCAGGAATCGTCAGCAATCCCATAAAATGCACACCAAATGACAAACCGATTATAAAACTGACTAAAATCAACCAACGGTTACCTCGCGGTTTATGCATATCGCGCTCCCAAAGCAAACCTACATAAAACAGAATAGCCATAATGCACGACGCCATAGCATACACTTCAGCTTCAACCGCATTAAACCAAAAACTATCAGAAAAAGTTAAACTCAAAGCTCCGATAAACGCCGCGCTCAAAACCATCACTTGTCTGCTTACAGCATCACTTTCTAAGTCAGGATATATTTTTCTAAACAATAAAACCACACTCCAAAACATAAACAACACCGCAAAAGCTCCCGAAATACCAGACATCAAGTTCACCATTAAGGCAATTTGAGACGGCTCAGGCGCAAAAATAGAGAACACCGCACCTAACATTTGGTATAAAGGCGCGCCAGGTGGATGACCCACTTGCAATTTTGAAGACGTTGCTATGTATTCACCCGCATCCCAAAAACTCAAAGTCGGCTCAACCGTCATCGCATAAGTCACCAATGCCACAGCAAAAGCCAACCAAGCCACAATTTTATTCCATCTACTAAAATTAAATCCTGTCATCTATCTCTGATTGATTTGAAGTCGCTAAAATAATAATTTTAAAACCTTGACCCATAAATTTATACGATATTCCATATTATACTTTGGTAAGCCTGCCAGCCTTTAGGGGCTAGCAGCCGGGCTATCCACTATATCTTTTCGGGGTTTGTCAAGACTCAGTAAGCCTTTAGAGCGTGCTGCTTTTAGGCAACACGCTCTAAAGGCAACTTCGCTAAGCCAAACCTCAAAAAGGATGCCGCTCCTATCCCTGCTTGTGTCCTGACTTCAAAATTGAAAACTATTTTAACAAAATGTCAAAACCCCAACGCTCAAAACCAAAAATTAGTAAACTTCAAATGATAAAATTTCTTTAAAATTTTTGCTAACAACCTATTTCAAAACCTTTTTGAAAAAATATGAAGTATAATTGTAACAAATTTGTATTTTTAATACTTATAAAACAACGAATCTAAAATTAATCAAAATGAAAAAACAAGTTATCATCAGTATTTTGATGAGTCTGTTTGTCGCTGTCAGTTTTGCGCAAGAAATAGACTACGAAACTTATCAACTCTCAAATGGCCTTGACGTCATTCTACACAAAGACAATTCTGCACCAGTCGTCACCGTTGGGGTGATGTATCACGTTGGTGCAAAAGACGAAGCTCCAGGCAGAACAGGTTTCGCTCACTTTTTTGAGCATTTACTATTTGAAGGCACAAAAAACATTGAAAGAGGAAAATGGTTTGACATCGTCTCTGCTAATGGCGGAAGCAACAATGCCAATACCACACAAGACAGAACTTACTACTACGAAACTTTTCCTTCAAATGCCTTAGAATTAGGCTTGTGGATGGAATCTGAGCGTATGCTTCACCCCGTTATCAACAAAGTAGGCGTTGATACTCAAAACGAAGTGGTTAAAGAAGAAAAAAGAAGCCGTATTGATAATGCACCTTATGGTAAAATAGCTTATTCTACAGGAGTCAATAAGCATTTATTCGAAAAACACCCTTACAAAAACTCAGTAATAGGTACAATGCAAGATTTAGATGCGGCCGAATTAGATGAATTTAAAGCATTTTTCGACAAATATTATGGCCCAAATAATGCTACTCTTGTTATCGCCGGCGACATTCAAATTGGCGAAACCATTAAACTCATAAAAAGTTATTTTGGAACCATTCCATCAAAACCAGAAGTTGAACGTGTCAACATAAAAGAAGACCCTATTCAAAATAAAATTGAAGTTACAGAATACGACAGTAACATTCAGATTCCTTTAAAAGCATTGGTTTACAGAACACCGTCTATGAAAGACAGAGACGCTTATGTTTTAGATATGATATCTTCAGTGCTTTCTACAGGAAAAACCTCAAGACTCTACAAAAGAATGGTTGATGATGACAAAATTGCGCTTCAAGTATTAGCTTTTGCACGTTCTATGGAAGATTACGGCACATATTTAATCGGCGCTTTACCCTTAGGCGACAATTCTTTAGAAAAACTCACAACAGTGATGGATGAAGAAATAGAAAAGCTTAAAACCGAATTGATTACTGAAAGAGAATATGAAAAACTACAAAACACTTTCGAAAATAGATTCGTGAGTTCAAATAGCTCTGTTCAAGGTATTGCATCATCGTTAGCAACTTATCACACACTTTATGGAGACGTAAGTTTGATCAATAACGAGATAGATATCTATAGAAGTATCACTCGCGAAGAAATCAAAGAAGTTGCCAATAAGTACCTTCAAGAAGACAAACGCTTAGAAATTGACTATTTACCAGAAAACGACAAATAAAAAATTATAATTATGAAATTCAAATTTAGCTACCTATTGCTATTGTGTTTTGTGACAACCGGAATGTTTGCACAAATCGATAGAACCCAAATGCCAAAACCTGGTCCAGCACCAGATATCAACCTCGGAGAACCCGACACATTTGATATGGGCAACGGCTTAGAAGTTTTGGTTGTTGAAGACCATAAACTGCCCAGAGTCTCAGTAAGATTGGTTATAGATAATAAGCCACATAAAGTTCAAAAACCTGGTGTTGAAGCTTTAACTTCAGCTTTACTTGGTACAGGAACCAAAAATTTAAGCAAAGACGAATACAACGAGGAAATAGAATTTCTCGGTGCCAACGTAAGCCTTGGAGCTGAATTTGCTTTTGCCAGTTCATTGACTAAATATTTCCCACGTGTGTTTGAATTGATGGCTGACGGTGCCTTAAATCCTGTATTTACCCAAGAAGAGTTTGATGCAGAAAAAGAAAAGCTCATCGAAGGTCTTAAATCAAATGCTAAAAATGTTGGTGCCATTGCTGATCGTGTAAGTTCAGTTTTAGCTTACTCAACAAATCACCCTTACGGACAATATACAACTGAAGAAAGTGTTGAAAAAATCACACTTCAAGATGTACAAAATTACTACAACAATTATTTTGTTCCTGAAAATGCTTATATGGCATTTATTGGTGATATTGATAAAAAAGAAGCTAAGAAGTTAGTTAAAGAATATTTTAAAAATTGGAAAGCTGAAAAAGCTCCTCAATTTTCACTACCTGAACCAAAGAAAGCGCAATACAGACAAATCGACTTTGTCAATATGCCCAATGCTGTACAAAGTGAAATCATCGCTCAAAACACAGTTGATTTAAAAATGACCGATGCAGATTATTTCCCTGTCTTAGTGGCTAATCAAATTCTTGGAGGAAGTTTCGGCAGTTACCTGAATATGAACTTGAGAGAAGAAAAAGGTTATACTTATGGCGCACGTTCAAGTATTGGTGCTGACCGTTATGCGTCTCGATTTAGAGCTTCTGTTAGTGTAAGAAATGAGGTTACAGATTCAGCTGTAGTTGAAATTCTTAAAGAAATCAAACGTATCAGAACAGAACCTGTCGATGCTGATAAACTTGAAGACACGAAGAAAAAATTTGCAGGCAATTTTGTACTTCGACTTGAACAACCTTCAACTATAGCTTCTTATGCATTAAATATAAGAACAGAAAATCTGCCTGAAGATTTTTACAAAACTTACTTACAAAAAATCAATGCAGTAACTCAAGATGACGTTAAGCGTGTTGCAGCAAAGTACTTTGATATCAACCACTTGCAAATTGTAATTGCAGGAAAAGGTTCAGAGGTTGTTGAAAACCTTGAAAAAGTTGAGTTTGAAGGTAAATCTGTTCCAGTTTTATATTACGATAAATATGGCGAAAAAACAGACAAACCTGAATTTAACAAACCTCTACCAGAAGGTTTAACCGTCCAAAAAGTATTTGACAACTATATCAAAGCCATTGGTGGAGAAGACAAAGTTAAAGCGATTAATAATGTTGCTATGAAAGGAACAATGTCTGCTGGTCCACAAACTTTAAATGTAGAGATGACTGCAACAAATAAAGATCAAGTCTTTTTTGAAATAGGCATGTCTGGTATGGTAATGAACAAAATGGTAATTGATGGAGACACTGGTTACAACGCTGGTCAAGGTCAAAAGAAGGATATGACTCCTGAAGAAGTCGACGAAAACTTAAAGACTTCACGTTTATTTCCTGAACTTAAGACTCCTGAAAACCTTGAAATTACAGGAATTGAATCTACCGACAGAGGAGATGCTTATGTGGTTAAAATTTCAGATAAAGTCAAAACATTTTACAGTGTAGAATCTGGCCTTAAATTGAAAGAAGTAACAGTTCAAGAGCAAATGGGCAGAACTTTTGAATCTACTACTAAATACAAGGATTACAAACCTGTAAACGGTGTATTATTTCCTCACACTATGACACAGTCTGTTGGTCCACAAAATTTTGATATTACGTTTTCAGAAGTTAAGGTTAACCAAGACATGCCTGAAACTAAATTTCAATAAATAAATTTTCATTTTTTATTTTTAAAACCTCGTCAAATTTTTGGCGAGGTTTTTTTGTTTTTAATGAGTAATTAAAAAAACTTTCTATAATTCGCGTTAACCTAAATTTAAAAACCTCACAGATTTTCCTCCAAAGGCGGACAGGCTAAAACATGTGAGGTCTAAGTAAAAGATTATTTATAAGGAATTTAAACCTCTTGAGATACTGGTGTTGTGAACATTTTATTTAAAATTAACCCATTTTATGCCCCCTTTGATTAAATAGTGTGTTACAGGTATAATGACGTGACACACGTGTATATACTCAGCAAGAACGTCTTCAAAAACGCAGCTTAAAGATTAAGCAAACCTAAATAAGCCTTACAGAGAAGCACTCACAATGGCGAAATGATGCTATAGTGGATAATCTTGCAGATACATTCTTTCTCGCCCCAAGAACAATTGAAGCTATTTTAAGAGGCGAATGCAAAACATATTCTTATTTGCATAGAGAGTAAATAAAGACTCTGTGTCTGACTGTATCCTTCAACGAGGGCTTTATTTACTCTCTTATCTTTTCTACTAAGCTATAAAAAGCAGTCTCTTTGTAAGCTTTTCTAATTATAATACAGGACTGTTACCCTTGAATGATTGTTCTTAAATAATGGTAGGTAAAACCCTTTCCTTTTTCATCCTTAATAGTAACAGCAAATTCGGCATTTTTAATTAGTTCTTCTATATTTTTTATAGCTTCATTCTTAGCTAAAATAAATTTATGAGGTTGATTTATGGCTTCTTTAATACCTGAGACGGTAAATTTTATATCATCCCCAAATCTAGGATGCCTAACTATATTTCCTACTAAATTAGCCTTAGCCCAGTCACGAACTTCAACTCTTTGTTGTTTTAGATTTTCTTTTATTAGATTTTCTTTAGCAAGTTTTTTTGCTTGTAGTGCATCAGCTTGACTCAAACCTTTCTCGTAGGCGTATTCCTTAAATACTTTTCCGTTTTTAGCAGTATTGTGGTCAAAAATCTGCTTTAGGCTTAGCAAAGCTTTCATTGGTTCTATTTGGCTCTTCAATAGTTTGCACGACATAGCATCGGCAGCCCCAATCATTAGGCGGGTTGTGAGTAGTCCAAAACTCGTGTTGTGAATTGCTTTCAATCCCGAAGTTTCGGGATTTACGTAAGGATTTACAGCACTTCTTTTTCAAAGTGGTATTGAATTGCGGTTGTGAATTGCTTTCAGTCCCGAAGTTTCGGGATTTACGTAAGGATTTACAGCAGTGTTGGAGTCGGTTACTTATACGACTTTGTTGTGAATTGCTTTCAGTCCCGAAGTTTCAGGATTTACGTAAGGATTTACAGCAACATTAATAGTCATTGACGAAGCGCATTTGTTGTGAATTGCTTTCAGTCCCGAAGTTTCGGGATTTACGTAAGGATTTACAGCGAAAATATAACAGTTGACGGAGAACAGTATGTTGTGAATTGCTTTCAAAAT
>JASMTR010000122.1:0-30715 GCA_041694175.1 Bacteroidales bacterium | reverse complement strand
CTCGATTTCTGCTTCTATCTCTGCTAATAAAACTGTGGCTTTTAATTCTTGTAAAATTTGTTTTTGTTCTTCGTCTTGAGTTTGACTCATAGCTTCAGCTAAAAGGGAGTTGACTTCATTGAGCAGTTGTTTTTCTTTTTCAGCTTTAGCTAAGGCGCTTTGAGCTTGACTTAACAGGTTATTCACTTCATCATCAATAGAAGATTTTTCTTGTTCAGCTATGGAGTTTTGTGGTTGAGTTTTGTTTTTAACGACTTCACTATTAGCGCTTAAAGTGTTTTCTATTTGAGTTGTTGATGGTGAGGCTACATAACTAAATGAAGTCGTTTTTAATTTTAATTGGGTGTTTTTTTTAATAACAGGTTTAGACTCCAAAACCAATTGAGTAGGATTTTCTGTTTCAGAATTTAAACCTTGATAAACAAACACTCCGATGCATAAGACTGCTGCGATACTGGCATATTGCAACCACAATTTTTGTTTTTGAGGTTTAGAGTTTTTATCTAATTCTTGTTCTATGTTATCCCAAAGATTTTGGCTTGGAGTAATTTCTCTTTGAGCTAAATCTTTTTTGATGTTATGTTCGGTTTGAGAAATTTTCATTGTGATGATTTTAATTGATGGTTATGCAATTGTTCTTTCAGTATTTTTCGGGCTTTAAAGAGTTGAGATTTTGAAGTCCCGACATCTATATTGAGCATTTCTGCAATATCTTTGTGTTTACATTCTTCAATAACGTAAAGGCAAAATACAGCTTTATAACCTTCAGGTAATTGATCTATGGCTTTTTGGATATGAGAAATATCTTCTATTTCGTCCAAAGGATTTTCTGTGTTTTCGTAATATGAAAAGTCATCAGTTTGAATCATCATATTTTTGTTTTGACGTAAAAAATCAATACTTGAAGTCACAACAATTCGCCTTAACCAACCTTCAAAACTGCCCTTAAATTGATAGCTTTTCATGTTTAAAAAAGCTTTGCAAAAGGCTTTCTGCAAAACATCTTCCGCGTGTTGTAAATCTTTAATATAGTATCGAACCACGCCGAGCATCTTAGGCGAATATTTTTCGTATAAGCGAAATTGAGAAACGCGATCTTGCTTTTGTGCTTTTTTAATCAGCTTATCGTGTTTGGCATGTAGATTAACAACTTTCAAAATAAATGGGTTCTTTCCTATAAAGACGAAAGATACTTAAAAAGGGTTGCCTGAAATAAGTAAATTCTGTACAAGTTTTTATTTTCAACTTCTTTAAAACTGATAGACTCATTTTTCTTAAAATGAAAAGATATTAAAACTTTTAACTCTTTATTAGAAATGTATTTCACAAACATACTGACTACTTCAAGTGAGTTAAAACCGTTCATCACATTAAATCTGAATACTCTTATATGTTCAAACTTTTTGTGTATATAAGGCTATTTATTTGCTACCCAACAAACAACTTAAGAGCGAATAAAATTTAAAAATAAATTTAATATCTGGTTAACCGATAAAGTTTTTAATTTTGTTCATACTTTAGTTGCAGTGAAAATCAAGATTAAAAATAAGCTGGGCGTCTAATTCTAAGAAATCGGCTTATAATAACCTATAATACCCTTCTGATTTATTTTTGTTATAATTATCCTTTATGGTGTATTTTGTATAATTAGTTATGAGAAAAAAAACATATATATTTTACTTGCTACTGATATATAATTTTGGCTATTGTCAATTCTCACCAAATATTCACAATTTTTCTATTACAGATTATGAAGCTGGCAATCAAAACTGGGATATTTGCAGAAGCAATGAAGGTAAAATTTATGTAGCTAATAATATTGGTTTATTAGAATATGACGGTATAGGTTGGAAATTATTTCAACTACCTAACAAAACTACAATTAGATCAGTAATGACCTACAAAGATTTAATTTTTACTGGATCTTTTGAAGAGTTTGGTTATTGGGAAGAAGATAAATATGGAGACCTATATTATCGTTCTCTTAGTGATTTAATTGAAAACAAAATATCTCCGAATGAAGAAATATGGCAGATATTAAATTTTAAAGACAAAATATATTTTAGGTCCTTTTCAAGTATCTATGTATACAATTTTAATAATGTAAGAAAAATTCAACCTAAATCTTCTGCAGTATCACTAAACTTAGTAGATAATAAACTACTAGTTTCAACTATAAATAATGGTATTTTTAGTCTAAAAAATTATCAATTAATACCATTTTATTATAATGATACTCTATTTCAAACCAAAATTGTTTCAATTACAAAAAGGAATAATAAGTATCTACTTATGACTTCACTTAAAGGAAGTTATTTTTTAAAAGAAAACACATTAACATCTACAAAATATGCAATAAATAATAAAATAAAAGAGCACCAACTCAACAAATTTACAAGCTTGAAGAATGGAGATATGCTGTTTGGCACCATAAAAAATGGTATTTATATCACTGACAGTTTATTCAAAGTAAAATTCCACATAAATAAAGAAAATGGCCTAAAAAATAATACCATATTAGGCCAATTCGTTGATCAAGAAAAGTATCTATGGCTTGGTTTAGATAATGGTATTTCAAAAGTAGATTTAAATTCAGCAAATTATATTTCAAAGTATACTTCAAATAAGTTAGGTGCTGTTTATGACATAATCAAATATAAGGGGTTACTATATATAGGAACCAACACAGGACTTTTTTATTTAAACAATAATTCAGAATTAAATTTTATTAATGGATCCCAAGGTCAAGTTTGGGATTTAAGTATTATTCAAGGAAGCCTATTTTGTGGACACAATGAAGGTACTTTTATAGTTAACAAAAATAAGCTAAAAAAAATATCAAACTTTACAGGTGGGTGGACAATTAAAAAAGTGCCGGAATATGAAAATATATATATTCAAGGCACATACACCGGTTTAGTAAAATTTGAAATGAAAAATGGTGAGTGGAAAACTAAGCATTTGGGTAAACCAACTATTCCATCAAAATATTTGGTATTTGAAAACTCAAATACTGCTTGGATAGCAAACCCTTATAAAGGAGCTTATAGAATAAAATTTGATAACACTTTTGATACTATATTAAGCTTTACAGATTATAATAAAAAAGGACTAGATTCTGAATATAATTTGAGAGTTTACAATCTGAAAAACGATATCGTGTTTAAAACAAATTTTGGTTGGCAAAAATATGAACCAATTTTAGATTCAATTTTACCTTTTAAAATTCTTAATAAAAAGTTTGGTAAAAATAGCTCAATAATTTCTAAAGAATTATCAAACCCTATAGTATTAAAGGATGAAAAAGGTATTATAAAATTTAAGTACCTCCAAAATGATAGTGTAGTAAAAAAAATAGATAACAACTTAGTAAAAAGTCGCTATTTGTATGATTATGAGCGTATTTCCAAATTAAATGATTCAATTTTTGCTTTAAATCTAGACAATGGTTTTATGCTAATAAATGAGAAATTTGAAAATTCTAGGAATATTTATAAACCAAAAATTGAAGGAATACAAATCAACGATAAAAAAATAGACATATCAACCATTTATGAGAATAAAACTATAAATTTAAATTATCGTGATACCATCAGTTTCTCTTTATCTTCTCCAAAATCTACCAATCATCATTTTGAATATAAAATAGCATCCTCAGAGGATAAATGGATTAAAATAAATAAAAAACACCTAGAGTTGACTAATGTTAAAAGTGGTAATTACAAGTTGTTTTTTATAACAAAAGATAATTTAAACAATATATCTGAAATTGAAGAGATTACATTAGACGTTAATCCACCATGGTATAAAAGCTGGAAAGGTTTAGTGCTTTATATAGCGACTTTTATAAGTGTTTTTATAATATTTTATTATTTACACGAACAAAAAATAAAGAAAGAAAAAAAGAAAATAACAGATAAATACAAAAAAGAGCAACAAAAACTATTAAGAGAAAAAGCACTTGAGAATGAAAAAAATATAGTCCGATTGAAAAATGAAGCACTTCAAAGTGAATTAAAAACGAAAAGTAAGGAATTAGCTAATAATGCCATGGCATTAGTGAAAAAAAATGAATTACTTATCAGTTTAAAAAATGAATTGACTAAAAATAAAGATACTTTTAAAGATTATTATTTTCACAAAAAAATCATCAACAAGCTAAATAGATCAATAAAAAACAATAATGATTGGGAGGTATTTGAAGAAAATTTCAATCAAGTCCACGATGATTTTTTTTCAAAATTGAAAAAACGTCATTCAGAATTAACTCCTAAAGATTTAAAAGTTAGCGCATATATAAAGATGAAATTATCTAATAAAGAAATTGCTCCATTAATGAACATATCTATCAGAGGAGTAGAAACCCATAGGTATAGACTTAAAAAGAAATTAAACTTAGATAATGAAATATCACTAACAGATTACCTTTTAAGCATCATGTAAAATACGTTGAAATGTTAAAGTAGTAAGATTTTACTACGTCATTACTACTTCAAAATGTTAATTTTTTAAATAATACAACGTTTTCGTTTATATTAGTATTACTTCAAATGATGCACGTTAACAAAATTTTAAGCTTAAATATTTTAATTGGCGTATTTATGATGTAGGGAAGTATTTATTTGAAGATTATTTTATTTATAATTTAGTTGCCGATATTTATTTTAACTAAATCGTGTTTCATGAAAAAAGTATTCAGTTTATTATTTTTATTATTTTGTTCAATAGTAACTTGGAGTCAACAAGAAGTAAGTGGTGTGGTAACAGGTGCTAGCGATGGTATCCCTATACCAGGGGTTAATGTGATTATTGAAGGCACCTCTGTTGGTACAACAACAGATTTTGATGGCAAATATTCTATTAGTGTGGAGCAAGGAAATAAACTAGTCTTTAGTTATGTAGGGTTCAAAACTCAAAGTATAGCTATAGAAGACCAGACTACAATAAATGTATCTTTAGAGGACGATGTTCAATCCTTAGACGAGATAGTTGTAGTTGGTTATGGTGGTCAGAAAAAAGCAGATTTAACAGGGGCTATAACCACTGTAAAGTCTGATATAATTGAAAAAACACCTTCTAACAATATTATGCAATCTTTACAAGGTAGAGTTGCTGGGCTACAAATTGTAAGTAATGGCGTTCCTGGTTCAGGCCCAACTGTTAGAATAAGAGGTGTTAATTCTTTTGCTGCTGGTGGTAGTCCTTTATATGTTGTAGATGGCGTTTTTTATGATAACATAGATTTTCTAGATAGCAGTCAAATAGAGAGTATATCAGTTTTAAAAGATGCATCTTCGATTGCTATATTTGGTCAAAAAGGAACAAATGGTGTTATAATAGTAGAAACTAAAAGCGGTAAAACTAACCAAAAACCTACATTTACCTATAGTGGGTTTGCAGGAGCTCAAAATGCTCAAAATATTGTACAAATGGCTAATGCAGAGCAATTCGTTACCATGGCTATTGAATCTGGTTCACAAGCTGATATTGAGTTTGTTGAAAATGCAATTCAAAGGTTTGGACGAAGTAGAATAAACCCTAATCTTCCAGATGTGAACACAGATTGGTATGATGAAATATTAAGAGTTGCTCCAATTCAAAGTCACAATATAGGAGTAACTGGTGGTACTGATCATACTTCTTATGGTGTAAATGCTAGTTACTTTTCTCAAGAAGGTATTTTAGATATGAAAAATGAATACGAACGTTTCAACATTCAATCAAATATTGATGTAGAAGTATCTGATAGAATTAAAGTAGGTGCAAATGCATTATTCAGTAATGCTGAAAGATTCAACCCTGAAAATGGGGCTTGGTTTCAGGCTTATTTTGCAGTACCTATTCTACCTGTATTTGACAATCTTAATACTAATGCAACACCTATTGCTTTTTCTGACGCTACAAGACTTGGGTATAGAGGTTCTCAAAACCCATTTCCGGTTATGACATTTAATAATAATAGAGAAAGACAAAGACGAGCATTAACAAGCATATATGCTGAATATTCAATTATTCCAGAGAAATTAACATTAAGAACGTTTTATAGTCATGATTATTCAACATTTTCAATTCGTAATGTAAGGCTACCTTATTTTATTTCAGAAAACTCTCAAAGAGCTGTATCGTCTATTACTAGAGCGGAAAGAAATATATCAAATCAATATTGGGATAATATTCTAACATACAATGACTCATTTGGTGAACATGATCTTAAAGTTATAGCCGGCACATCTTATCGTGACGAACAGTTTAGTGCATTAACGGCAACTGGAGATGATATAACTGGAATTGATTTTGAAGCTTCTTGGTTTTTAAATTTTGCAGACCCAAGCTCTTTTGCTAATCAGGTTAACGGAAATGGTGATAGGTTATTTACCTTCGCTTATTTAGGAAGAGCAGAATACAGTTATAAAGATAAATACCTAGTTAACGGAACTTATAGATATGAAGGTGATGGAAGATTCCCTAAAGAAATATGGTTAGGAACAGGAAGTGTAGGTTTAGGTTGGGTAATCTCTAAAGAAAAATTTATGGAAAATAATAACATATTTGATTTTCTTAAGTTAAGAGGTAGTTGGGGTGAATTGCCAAATGGAGCTCTATCTGGTAGTGCTGGAACTAGAACCATATCTACACTTACAACTGCAATAAACGATTTGCTTGTTAACGGTATTATTAGTTCAAACAATTTTACAAATTTAGAAAGAGAAGTTTTAGAAGAAACTAACGTTGGTATTAGTGCCAAAATGTTTGATAACAAACTATCTTTAGAATTAGACTATTTTAGAAGAGATACTAAAAGACTGGTTATTCCAGTTATTCAACCAATTGCTGGAAATACTGTTTTAGAAAATGCTGGAGAAATGAGAAATACTGGTTTCGAATTTGCAGCTACATGGTCTCAGGTTATTGATGATAACTGGAGCTTTTCAATAAGTGGTAATTTTGGTACATTAAATAATGAAATGACTAAAATAAACAACGGCCTTGGATATATTGATACTGGTTCTGCAGAGTTTAGACAGAGATCTATATTGGGCGAACCTGTAGAAGCCTTTTTCGGTTTAGAAGTAGCTGGTGTATACCAAAATGCAGAGCAAATTGCAAATGATCCAGTTGCTATTGAAAATAACTTAGAACCAGGAGATTTTATATACAAAGACCAAAATAATGATGGGATTATTGATGATCAAGATAGAACAGTAATAGGCTCCTTTTTACCTGACGTTACTTACGGTGGAAATTTACAAGTTTCATACAAAAATTTCGACTTATCAGTAGCAATTGCAGGTCAAGCGGGTAATGATATTTTAAACAGAAGACGAGGTGAAGTTATATTCACCAATGACACTAATATTGATGCTGATTTTGCAGAAAATAGATGGCATGGCGAAGGTACTACTAATTCTTACCCATCTTCGGCTGGAAGAAGAAAGGGCTGGAACCAAAGGTTATCTACGTTTTTTATTGAAGATGGGTGGTTTTTTAGAATACAAAATGCTCAATTGGCATACACACTAGACTCAAAAACTTTTGGAAACAAAATACCAGAGATAAGGCTTACGCTAACTGCCGAAAGACCTTTAACAGTATTTGATTACAACGGGTTTAACCCTGAACAACCAAGTGGAGTAGATAGGCAAACCTTTCCAGTTCCTGCTATATACACTTTTGGAGTAAACATTAAAATTTAAAAATTAAAAAATGAGAGTTATGAAAAAGTTAAAACAACTATTAAAAGCATTTATACTATTGCTTATGGTTTGTACTACACTAACATCTTGTGAAGATAAGTTACAAGAAAATGACGGACAGCTTGCTGCTGATGATTTAGATTTTACTCAATCAGAGGATATGATTTTACCTCTAATAGGTGCTTACAGTGTAACTTATTCAAGAGGTTGGGAAGACCCTCTACTTTTGGGCGTTAGAGGTGATGATGTTAATGCAGGTGGTTTAGGAGACCAACCCCTTTTTGCTGAGACAGACTTATATAACTACGACAGAGGCTTTTGGATGTACAATCAAGTTTGGGAAAATTTTTATGGAGATATTCTCGACATAAACAACACGCGAGAGACAATTGAACAATATCAAGAATTTGCAACTGGAGACTTTATTGAATTAGCAGACCAGTATATTGCAGAAACTAAGGTTTTGAGTGGCTTTCAGCACTTACAGATGTCTAAAATTTGGGGAGATATCTTTATCATTACCTCGACAGACGTTAATCAAGAATTGGATAATGGCGTTTTCACCAAAATGGAAGTTATGCAATTTGTTTCTGATCTTATGGACGAAGCTATTCCTTTCTTGCCAGATATGAGACCAAACGAGAGAACAGACGTTCCAGGAGGAGTTACAAAATATACTGCTTTGGCAATAAAAGCTATGGCAAATTTGGAAATGGAAAATTATCAAGGTGTGGCTGATGCTACGAATGAGATAATAAGTTCTAATAAATTTATTTTATTTCCTGATTTTTATGAATTATTTAAAAAACCTGGAAAGTTAGCTGATGAAAATCTCTTTGAATTACAATTTTCAGACTTCAATTCAGACTCAGGACCAACAAGCAATCATCTTTATGCTCCTTTTGGCCCCTCAAGTTGGAATCCTGCAGTTGAAACAGCTTCTGGTGGCTGGGGTTTTTATGAGCCTAGCCTTAAATACATTAAATTTATGCTAGAAAGAAATGATCAAATAAGACTTGTAACTAGCGTTAATTTTACACCTAGAGGTATTGATAAGATCATGGAAGATCCAGATTTTGCAACTCTCCCAGATTTTGTTTCTAACGTTACTTTAGATGGAGATGTCTTTAATAATTATCCAAGAGCAATGTTTGCTAGTGGTAAGCATTATTTACCATCAAATCAGTTAACTCCTGGAAGAAATGCCTATGGTTCTGGTAAAAACTTAATTGTTATTAGATACTCAGAAATTTTACTTATGTATGCTGAAGCTTTGACTCGTGGAGCAAGCGGAAGTAGTATGACAGCAGATCAAGCTGTTAACATGGTTAGAAGTAGAGTTAATATGCCAGCCCTATCGAATGTTACTACATTAGATGTATTAAATGAAAAATATGCAGAATTAGCTATGGAATGGGGAATCAGATATTTTGACATGATCAGAACAAATAGTTATGAAGAGTTAAGCTATGAAGGTAGAACTTTTACTGCTGATAAAGAGCTTTTACCTTATCCTCAAGAACAATTAGACCTTTTACCTTTAGAATAACTTAATATAAAAGAAAAAAACATGAAAACAATTAAAAAATATATATCCATATTACTAGTACTGCTTTTAGCTACAGCATGTGATGATGGAATAGATCCGATTTCGAGAGTAGATCCAGGACCTGACGCAGGTGCCCCATTAATAAATATTGAGAGACCTATAGATGGTTTTTCAATTCAAGTTCCAGAACCTGTTACATCTGTAAATATAAAATTTAGAGCTGAAGATGATATTGAATTGCAATCTGTCAGTGTAAAGATTGACGGCTCAGAAATAGCTTTTTATGATGAATTTATTGATTTTAGAATTTTTAATGAAGAATTGGTTTATGAAGAGATTACAACTGGTAGTCATGTGCTAGAGATTTCTGCAACAGATTTGGCAGGAAATACAACAATTGCAACTTCTAATTTCAGCAAGGAACCTCCATATACACCACTATTTCCTGGTGAAACATTCTATATGGATTTTGATGGAAGTTTTACCAATTTAGTAACAGTAACAGACGCCACTGAAGTTGGTAATCCTGGCTTTGCACCAGAAGCTAAAATTGGATCAGGGGCTTATGCTGGTGCAGCAGATTCTTATCTAACTTTTCCAACGGAGGGTTTGTTGGCAAATGAATTTAGCGCATCATTCTGGTTAAAAGTAAATTCAGTTCCTGATAGAGCTGGGGTTCTAGTTATTGGTCCTCCTGATCAAGACAATCCAGATGCTCAAAATAACAGAACTAGTGGCTTTAGGTTTTTCCGCGAAGATGCGGGAGGTATGCAGCGATTCAAACTCAATGTAGGAACTGGCGATGGCGAATCTTGGTTTGATGGTGGAGCAGCTGCAGATGTAGATCCTTCGGTCGATGAATGGGTACATTTTGCATTTACAATTTCAGAGACTGAGAGCGTTGTTTATAAAAATGGAGTGGTTGTTAGCCAAGGTTCATTTTCTGGAGTTGACTGGACTGGTTGTGATATTCTTTCTATCATGTCTGGCGCACCTAGATTTGCTGGTTGGGGTCACTTATCTGATGAGAGTTTTATGGATGAATTAAGACTTTTCAACATCGCACTTACTCAAGAAGAAGTAACTGAGCAAATTGTCAAAGCAGATGAAGTATTTAAATTAGGTTTTAATGGCAGTTATACTGAAAGTTACAGTGGTGAAGATGCAAACGTTGTCGGCAATCCTAGTTTCAGTACTGATGCCAGTGAAGGTGCAAGTTCCTATCAAGGAGCTGCAGATTCATATTTGACATTCCCTACGGACAATATTGTAAATAATGATGGATTCTCTGCGGTATTTAAATATAAACTCAACGCTTCTTCAGACAGGGCTGGCATTTTGGTTATAGGTCCGCCTGACGAAAACAATCCAGATGCACAAAATAACAGAACAAGTGGGTTTAGATTTTTCCGTGAAAATGCGGGTGGTATGCAGAGATTTAAACTTAATGTAGGAACAGGTGATGGTGAATCATGGTTTGATGGCGGAGCAGCTGCAGATATAGATCCTAATAATTCAGGTTGGGTTCAAATGGCTTTTACTATCTCAAGTACAGAAAGTGTTGTTTATATAGATGGTCAAGTAGTAAGTCAGAATACATTTACAGGAGTTGACTGGACTGGTTGCGATGTACTTTCAATCATGTCAGGAGCACCAAGATTTACAGGCTGGGATCATTTATCTGATGAAAGCCTAATGGATGACTTAAGAATTTACAAAAAAGCTCTATCTCAAGCCGAAATACAATCTATGCTTTAAATTCCAATTTTTGATCTCTATTCACCTTTTAGTATTAGGTGAAAAATTTAAGAATTAGTCCTTATCTTTAGCTGCATTAGTTTATTAATGCAGCTGAAGTTTATAATAGCTTTACTTAATGAAATTTTTAAAATCAACATTGTTTTTTGTTTGGAGTGCAACTCTGTGTATTTCTATTAGCTGTAATAACAATAGCCCAAAAAATCAAAATAATTCAGCTAATGATAAACCAAATAAAGAATTATCATACAAAACAGGTTTACTTAATAAGATTCAAAAGCAAACTGTCAATTATTTTTGGGAAGGTGCAGAACCAAATTCTGGCTTAGCCAGAGAGCGTTTACACATGGACAATTTATATCCAACCTCACCAAAAAACACTGTAACTACTGGAGGGAGTGGTTTTGGATTAATGGCTATTTTAGTAGGTATTGAACATGGTTGGATTTCAAGAGAAGAAGCATTAAATAGATTTATAAAAATTGTTGAATTCCTTGAAAAAGCAGATCGTTTTCATGGTGCTTGGCCTCATTGGATAGATGGAGAAACTGGAAAAGTATACCCATTTAGCAAAAAAGACAATGGCGGTGATTTAGTTGAAACTGCATTTTTAATTCAAGGTCTTCTCACGGTAGCTGAGTATTATAGAGATGGAAATGAACTTGAAAAAACTCTTGTCAAAAAGATAGAAAAAATTTGGAAAGAAGTAGAATGGGATTGGTATACTAAAGATAACGAAGATGTCTTATATTGGCATTGGTCACCTGAATATGGTTGGGATATGAATTTTCCAGTGGGTGGCTATAATGAATGTTTAATTATGTATATACTTGCTGCCGCTTCTCCTTCACATTCAATCTCTAAAAAAGTTTACGACAAAGGTTGGGCTAGAAACGGCGATATAGTTTCACAGGAAACCTATTATGATGAAGACTTGGTGCTTGACTATTATCAATACAATGATGCTCCAATTGGACCTCTGTTTTGGGCTCATTATTCCTTCATGGCTCTCAATCCACAAGGTCTTTCAGACCAATATGCAGATTATTGGAAGTTAACCCAGAATCACGCAAAAATTCATTATAAATATGCTTTGGATAATCCTAAAGAACTCGAGGGATATGGAGATAGTCTATGGGGATTAACCTCTAGCTATTCTATAAAAGGATATTACGGACACAGACCAGGAAATGACATAGGCGTGATTTCTCCAACTGCGGCCTTGTCATCATTTCCATATACACCAGAAGCCAGCATGAAATTTTTAGAAAATATTTATAAAAACCATGATACTTTGATTGGCAAATATGGTCCTTATGATGCATTTAGTTTAGAACATAATTGGTATACACCAAGATACTTAGCTATTGACCAAGGACCAATTCCTGTTATGATTGAAAATTATAGAACAGGATTATTGTGGGGTTTGTTTATGAAAAATAAAGATGTGCAAGCTGGTTTAGAAAAGTTGGGTTTTAAGTATCGAAAAAATAATTAAAAAAATAATGAAATGAAAAGATTCTTTTACGCTTTAATAATAGCTGTATTAACGAGTTGCGGAGATGATGAAGCCCCTAGCTCACAAGTATCAGAAGACCCGAATGTTGATCCTGTTGAGTCCTTGACAGATGAGCAATTAATGGATTTAGTTCAACAAGAGACATTTAAATATTTTTGGAACTTCGCTGAAAGTAATTCGGGAGCAGCTAGAGAACGCTATCATCCCAACGATCCATCTAACAGTGAAAATGTAGTGACAACTGGTGGAAGTGGTTTCGGTCTTATGGCTATTATTGTGGGTATTGAACGTGGTTACATTTCCCGAGCTGAAGGCGTAGGTAGATTAAATCAAATCCTTGATTTTTTCGAAGGAGCAGATCGTTTTCACGGCGCTTGGCCTCACTGGATAGATGGAACTTCAGGAAATGTTCTACCATTTAGTGCTCAAGACAATGGAGGAGATATAGTAGAAACTGCACTATTTGTTCAGGGTCTTATTTGTGTAAAAGAATATTTAAAAGACGGCACTCAAGAGGAGCAGAACGTTGCAAATCAAGCTGATATGCTTTGGAAAGGTGTAGAGTGGAATTGGTATACCAATGGACAAAATAAAATGTTATGGCATTGGAGTCCTAATAATGGATTTGTTATAAATTTAGAATTAAAAGGCTATAATGAAACGCTAATTGCGTTTATTTTAGGGGCAGCATCTCCAGACTATACAATATCTACAGAAGTTTATAACCAGGGCTGGGCAAACAATGGCGCTATTATGTCATCATCAGCTCAGTTTGGTATTCCTTTAATTTTAGATCATGCCGGTTTTGGTTCAGGACCATTGTTTTGGGCGCACTATTCATATCTTGGTCTAAACCCTACTAATCTTAGTGATCAATATGCCAATTATTGGGATCTCAATGTCAACCACACCAATATTAATTATCAACATTGCGTTAATAATCCCAATAATTATGAAGGTTATGGGCCAGATTGCTGGGGATTAACAGCAAGCTATACTAGAAATGCTGACGGTTCCGTTGGCTATACTGCTCATGATCCTGAAAATGACACTGGTGTAATCTCCCCAACAGCTGCTATTAGTTCTATTCCCTATACCCCTGAGAAGTCTTTAGCGGCAATGCGTCATTTTTATGATAACGATCTCATTGGACCTGCTGGGTTCTACGATGCTTTTAGTCCACATTTCAGCAACTGGGTAACAGAACGTTATTTGGCTATTGATCAAGGACCACAAATTATAATGATTGAAAATTATAGAACAGGACTACTGTGGGGTTTATTTATGCAAAATGAAGATGTACAAAATGGTTTAGATACTTTAGGATTTACATATTAAAAAAATAAATAGTTATGAAAAATTTAAAATTAATTTTGGCAGTTATATCAGCTATTTGGTGCACTGCTACAATGGCTCAAAATGAATTGTATAAAGAAGAGATTCATATAGTAGATAGTGATACACTACAATATAGAATTATGTATCCCAGTAATTTTTCTGAAGATCAGAAATATCCTGTAGTTTTATTTTTACACGGTGCAGGAGAACGTGGTAGTGATAACAGAAAACAATTAGTACACGGTAGCGAATTATTCTCAAATAAAACCAATCGTGGAGCATTTCCGGCAATTGTTATTTTTCCACAGTGTCCTAAAAGCAGTTTTTGGTCTAATGCAGAAGTAGATAGAAGTAGTTTACCGAGACGCCTGATATTTCCAAAAGATCAGGAAGCCACTAAATCAATGCAATTAGTTATTGATTTGATGAAAGACATGACTTCAATGCCTTATGTGAATACTAATAAAGTTTACGTTGGAGGCTTATCTATGGGTGGTATGGGAACATTCGAAATCCTTTCTAGACAGCCAGATATGTTTGCGGCTGCATTTGCAATTTGTGGCGACGGTAATGCAGAATTGACTAAAAATTACGCTAATAAAGTAGATATGTGGGTTTTTCATGGTGCTCAGGATAATGTTGTAGACCCTAAAGGATCGTTAAAAATGGTTGAAGCAATTTTAGAAAATGGTGGCAAACCAAACTTTACACTATATTCAGATGCAAATCATAATAGTTGGGATTCAGCTTTTGCAGAACCTAGTTTATTAACTTGGCTTTTTTCTAAATCTAAAAAATAAAGAATGAATAAACTTGATATAAAATTAGTACTTACAATAATTATAGTATTTATAATTACTTCTTGTGAAACAAAAGACAGCAAAGCTTCATCAGATAAAGCTAGCAGTATTTATAAAGCAAGAGTAGATTCCATAATAAGTTTAATGACATTGGATGAAAAAATTGGTCAATTAAATCTTCCAGCAACAGGTCCTATTACTACTGGTTCTTCAAAAAGTACAGATGTTGTTAAAAAAATAAAAGAAGGTAAAATTGGAGGGCTCTTCAATTTGAAAGATCCAAAAAACATATATGAAGTTCAGAAAATTGCAGTAGAAAAAAGCAGACTAGGTATCCCTTTAATTTTCGGCATGGATGTAATTCATGGCTTTAAAACAACTTTTCCAATTCCGTTAGGTTTGTCCAGTTCTTGGGATTTAGAAATGATAGAAAAAACTGCCAAAATAGCTGCATCAGAAGCAAGTGCAAATGGTATTAATTGGACCTTTTCGCCTATGGTTGACATATCTCGTGATCCACGCTGGGGAAGGGTCTCAGAGGGTAACGGTGAAGACCCATATTTAGGAAGTGAAATTGCTCGTGCTATGGTACGCGGTTATCAACAAAATGATTTAACTGAAAATAACACCTTAATGTCATGTGTTAAGCATTTTGCACTCTACGGCGCACCGGAAGCTGGTAGAGATTATAACACGGTAGATATGAGTCGTATTAGAATGTACAACGAATATTTACCACCTTACAAAGCTGCTGTAGAAGAAGGTGTTGGTTCTGTAATGGCTGCATTCAATGAAATTGATGGTATTCCAGCTACTGGCAATAAATGGTTGCTGACTGATTTATTACGAGATGATTGGGGGTTTGATGGTTTTGTAGTGTCTGATTACACAGGAGTTTATGAAATGATGGAGCATGGAATGGGAGACAAATACACGGTGACATCTTTGGCATTAAAAGCTGGATTAGATATGGATATGGCAGGTGACTCGCCTCATATTGATGCAGCTTATATCAAACACCTTAAAGCTGCATTGGATCAAGAAAAAATATCAATGGAGCATATTGATAGAGCTGTAGGTCGTATACTCAAGGCAAAATTTCAATTGGGATTATTTGATGACCCATATAAATATTGCAATCTTGAAAGGGCTAAACAAAAAACATATACTCAAAAAAACAGAGATTATGCTCGTCTTGTAAGTGCAGAATCTATGGTATTACTTAAAAACAAAAATCAACTGTTACCTTTAAAAAAATCTGGTACAATTTCAGTGATAGGACCTTTAGCTAAAGCCAGCAATAATATGCCTGGAACATGGAGTGTTTCTACTGATCACGAGAAAGCTATTTCAGTTTGGGATGGTCTAGAGAAAACTGTAGGCAATCAAGTTAATTTATTATATGCCAAAGGAAGTAACATAACAAATGACTTAGATTTGGAAAAACGTGTTACGATGTTTGGTAAAAATATTCCTAGAGATGGCAGAACGAATCAACAACTTTTAAATGAAGCTATAGCTGTTGCCAATAAATCAGACGTTATTATTGCAGCTATAGGAGAAACTGCAGAATTTAGTGGAGAAAGTAGCAGTAGAACAAATTTAAAAATACCTGATGTGCAAAAAGATTTATTAAACGCGCTACTAAAAACCGGTAAACCAGTTGTGTTGGTACTTTTTACTGGTAGACCCCTAAATATAGTAGAAGAAAATGAAAAAGTACCAGCAATTTTAAACGCTTGGTTTCCAGGTAGTGAAGCTGGTTTATCAATTTCAGATGTGCTGTTTGGGAATGTTAATCCATCGGGTAAACTAACAATGACTTTCCCTAGAAATGTCGGTCAAGTACCGTTATTTTACAATCACAAAAATACAGGACGACCCTTGGGTAATTCGGAAGGGAAGTTCGAAAAATTTAAATCTAATTACTTAGATGTTCGTAACGAACCTTTATACCCTTTTGGATATGGTTTAAGTTACACAACATTTAAATATGGGAATATAACTTTAGACAAAACATCGATAACAAAAAACGACGAATTAAATGTATCAGTAGATATTACAAACACTGGAGATTATGATGGTAAGGAAGTCGCACAACTTTACATTAGAGATGTTGTAGGCACTGTCACTAGACCAGTTAGAGAGCTTAAAGGATTCCAAAAGATATTCTTAAAAAAAGGTGAAACAAAAACCATAAACTTTACTGTATCTGTAGAAGATTTAAAATTTTACAACTATGATCTAAATTTTGTTGCTGAACCTGGAAAATTCCAAGTAGCCATAGCTTCAAGTTCAGATTTTGAATTTAAGAAGTCCTTCGAGCTAATAGATTAAATACTATTAGGAAATTCTCATCCTTCTATAAGCTGATATTTCAGTAAAATTTTAATTGAAAAACTAGACTATATGAAACTCTTAATTAACGTATTTGTATTATTTTTTCTGTTATCGCTTTCAGCACAAAACAAAACCACATATATCTATGCCATTAAAGGAACAGACACCTTAAAACTAGATGTTTACACACCAGAAAATATAAAAAAAACAGACACTTTACCTGTTTTGATTTGGATGCACGGTGGCGGATTTTCAGTTGGTCACAGAGATTACATAGACGATAAAAATTTAGTAAAATATGTGGCCAAGGAGCAAGATTATATTGGTATTTCCATTTCATATAGATTACTAAGAAAAGGCACTAAGACAGGTTTTGGTTGTGATTGTAGCAAAGATGAAAAGCTAGAAACTTTTAAACAAGCAGCTATCGATTATATGGATGCTGCTAAATATGTGGTAGAACACGCTAATGAGCTTCAAGTCGATACTACTAAAATCATTGCTGGTGGCAGTAGTGCTGGTGCTGAAGGCATCCTTAATGCAGTTTTTATGCGCGAGTATTTTATAGATAATGCTGAAGCGTATAGCAATGTGAAATTTGCAGGTGCTTTTTCTTGTGCTGGTGCAATTGTAGATGCTAGTTATATGACGCCAGACAATGCAGTACCAACAGTGTTGTATCACGGCACAAAAGACCAACTGGTGCCTTACGGAAATGCGTCACATCATTATTGCGCACCAACAAAAGATGGTTATTTAATGTTAGATGGTTCTAAGATTATTGCCGATAAATTAGAAGATTTTGAAACATCTTTTTATTTTAATATTGTAAAAAATGCTCGTCACGAAATTTCAAGAATTCCTTTTGAAGAATTAGACATTGTGTTCAATTTTTTTGAACGCACAGTGTTAAATGATGAAGTGATTCAAACTAAAATCATAAAGACTAAACAGTAATGCGATATTTTTTTTTCGTACTAATCACATTTTTAACAATTCAATCTTGTTTAGATACTAAGTCGGAGACTATGAATTCGAGCGCTGTCAAGAACTCAAAACCACCGAACATTATTTATATAATGGCAGACGACCATGCAGCGCAAGCCATTAGTGCGTATGGTCATCCTATTGGGCAATTAGCACCAACACCAAATATTGATAGATTATCAAAGAATGGTGCAATTTTCAATAATAACTTTTGCACTAATTCTATTTGTGGGCCAAGTCGCGCTGTGGTTTTAACAGGAAAGCATAGTCACATTAACGGTTTTAGAATGAATGGAGATCGTTTTGATGGCTCACAACAAACACTTCCTAAATTACTAAAAAAAGCTGGTTATAACACGGCGATTGTGGGTAAATGGCATTTACACGGTTACCCTGAAGGCTTTGATCATTGGAATATCTTAAATGACCAAGGCAACTATTACAATCCTCAGTTTATCAAAATTCAAGATACTGTTGATATTAACAAAAAACACGTAGATACCATAGCGCATTGGACTACAAGATTATCAGACACAACTGTAATTAAAGGGTATGCAACAGACTTAATTACTGACTATGCAATTGATTATATTGATGAAAAGAAAAACAACGACCAACCATTCTTTTTAATGGTACATCATAAAGCTCCGCATCGTAATTGGATGCCAGCGTTGCGTCACGTCAATAAGTACGATTCTGTGCAATTTCCGCTGCCAGACACTTATTTTACAACTCACGATAATTCAACCGCATCAAAAGAACAACTACAGACTATATATCGTGATATGTACGAAGGTCATGACCTAAAAATGACCAAGGAAAAAGGTAACCCAGAATTAGCTTGGAATCCTTGGAAAACTGATTTCAATCGAATGACACCGAAGCAACGTGCAGCTTGGGATAAGGCCTATCAGCCAAAAAATGATGCCTTTCACAAAGCCAACTTATCTGGTAAAGCACTAGCTGAATGGAAAGGTCAGCGCTATTTACAAGAATATTTGTCAACCATCGCTTCAGTTGACGAAGGTGTTGGTAAGCTTTTAGATTATTTGGAAGCTAACGGTTTAACCGAAAATACAATTGTAGTGTACACTTCAGATCAAGGATTTTATTTAGGTGAGAAAGGTTGGTTTGATAAGCGTTTTATGTATGAAGAGTCTTTAAAAATGCCATTATTAATACAATATCCTAAAAAAATTAAACCAGGAACTGTAGTTGAAGGTTTAACTCAAAATCTTGATTTTGCAGAAACGTTTTTAGAATTTGCAGGTGTCGAAATTCCAAACGATATGCAAGGTAAATCTTTTGTAGGTTTATTAGATGGATCAGAAAATGACGACAATTTTAGAGATGCGATTTACTATCATTATTACGATTATCCTGCATTTCATATGGTAAAAAAAATGTATGGGATACGTACCAAACGTTATAAGTTAATACACGTTTACGACGATATTGACGAATGGGAATTATACGATTTGCAAACCGACCCAAAAGAGTTAACTAATCTTATTGATGACTTAAGTTACGAAGAGATTGAAACAAAACTAAGAGCACGTTTAGCCGAATTGCAACATCAATATAATATAACCGAAAAGGAGTTTAAAAAAGCGCCTAAGGAAAAAGCAGATAGAGCCTATAAGCAATTTAAAAAATTAAGAGGTAACACAGGTTCAAAATACCACCATCATTAAAATTGCAAACATGAAATATTTTAAAATATCCTTAATCATTTTACTTTTTATATCCTGCAAGGACAATTCTGTAAATGGTTTGGCTCATCAAGAGCAATCAGTTAAAATTGTGAAACGAAATTATAAAACTTATTGCAACCCGTTAGATGTAGATTATTCCTACATGTCCCATTACAGGGCTAAAAATAAGGTTTCCTATCGCTCTGGTGCAGATCCGGCTGTAGTGAATTTTAAAGGAACATACTATATGTTTGTTACGCGTTCTCATGGCTATTGGTCCTCTGATGATATGCTCAATTGGACATTTATTAGGCCTCAAAGTTGGTATTTTAAAGGGAGTAACGCCCCAGCAGCAGCTGTAAAAGATGGAAAAATAATTGTCTATGGCGATCCCTCTGGTCGTGGACCGATTATTGAAACTGACAATCCCGAATTAGGCGATTGGAAAACTAATTTCGCAGTGCTAAATCCACCAGGCGGAATTCAAGATCCAGACTTGTTTGTAGATGATGACGGTAAAGTATATTTGTATGAAGAATCCTCAAACAAATGGCCTATTCGAGTAGTAGAACTTGATCCTGACAATTATTATGTACCTATGAGCAAACAAAGAGATCTATTCACTCTTCATCCTGACAAATATGGATGGGAACGTTTCGGACAAGATCATAAATCAGATTTAGAGCCCTTTTTAGAAGGTCCTTGGATGGTGAAGCACAATGACACATATTATTTAGAATACGGCGCGCCAGGCACACAATGGAATGTATATGCAGACGGTGTTAGAACTAGTAAAAGTCCGTTTGGACCCTTTGAATACGCGCCTTACAATCCAATTTCTTATAAGCCAGGCGGATTTTTAAAAGGTTCGGGACACGGCAGTACAGTAAAAGACAACCAAGGTAATTATTGGCATTACGCTACTATGGCTATTTCAGTAAATTATAAGTTTGAGCGCAGAATTGGCATGTACCCCGCAGGCTTTGAGGATAACGGTCAGATGTACGTGAACACCGCTTATGGAGATTATCCACATTTTTTACCAGATACCAAAGTAGATAATCATAAAGAACGTTTTACAGGCTGGATGCTACTATCGTACAATAAACCCGTAAAAACCAATTCGCCTATAGTCACTAAAGAAATTAACGTGGTAGACGAGAGTGATAGCGGCTACATGCTGGGACAAATTAAAGAATTTGACATAGCCAAAATTAATGATGAAGAAATACGATCGTATTGGGTGTCTGAAGCCAATAATGATACCATATATGTTGAAGTTGATTTAGAGCAAAAAATGAAGGTAAAAGCCATTCAAATTAACTTTCAAGATTTTAATAGTGATATCTATGGAAGACCAGACGATTTAAAACAACAGTTTGTCATTGAAAGTTCTTTAGATGGAAAAGCTTGGGACATCGTTTCAGATTATTCTGAAAATACCCGCGATATGCCTCATGGTTATATTGAGTTAAAGACTCCGGTAGATGCGAGATATATAAGATACAACCATGTGTATTGTACCAACAAATATTTGTCTATTTCAGAATTTAGAATTTTTGGGAATGGTTATGAAGTGAGACCTGAAACACCTTCAAATTTTGCTGTGAAGCGTCAAGCCGATCGAAGAAATGCCAATTTAACCTGGGATAAAGTTGAAAATGCCACAGGCTATGTGATTTATTGGGGTATTTCAAAAGATAAACTTAATCTTTCTGCCTTAATGTATGACACCCCAAATTACGAGCTTAGAGCTTTAACGACTGACCAATCCTATTATTACCAAGTTGAAGCCTTCAATGAAAATGGAATTTCAACAAAAAGCGACATTTTATACACCGAATAAAACTAATATCATGAAACATCTATTTATTATCTGTTTTGCTATTTCGAGTTTTGGATTTGCTCAAAATTATTCGATAATGTCTTATAATATTAAGTTAGATTATCCTAAAGAAGGTGAAAATAGTTGGACAAACCGTAGGCCTTTTATGATTAATCAGATTAAATTTTACGAGCCAGATGTTTTGGGTGTTCAAGAAGCTTTGCCTAACCAAATGAAAGATTTAGATAGTCTATTAACTGATTATAGTTTTATTGGGGTAGGTAGAGATAATGGTAAAAACGAAGGTGAATTTTCGGCAATATTTTTCAAAAAGAACAAGTTTAATGTTTTAAAAACATCAACTTTTTGGCTGTCTAAAACACCCGAACAAGTGTCTAAGGGCTGGGATGCAGCCTACAATCGAACTTGTACTTACGCTCTATTAGAGGATAAGATTTCTACTAAAACCATTTGGGTATTCAACACACATTTTGATCATGTTGGTAAAATTGCTAAAAAGAAAAGTGTAAAACTCATTTTGAAAAAAATGAACCAGCTCAACTTTCAAAATTCACCTAAAATTTTAGTGGGTGATTTTAATTTAGAACCTGATACGGAACCTATTCAGTCCGTCAAGCAAGAATTAGCTGATTCTAAAGCTATTGCAGAATTACAATTTGGACCAAGAGGAACTTTCAACGGATTTCAATTTAATCAAGCAGTAACACGGCGTATAGATTATATTTTTGTTTCAGATAACATTAAGGTAAATAAATACGCGATTTTAAGTGATAATTGGAATTTACAATATCCATCAGATCATCTACCCGTTTATATAGAGGTTACTTTAAATAAAAAAATAAACGATGAATAAAAAATATTAAGCTAATAATTGCTTACTAAGTCTTTAGAGTTTTTATAAAAATATAACGACTTTTATATTACTAAACATAAATACATTTCACTTTAATTTATTATTCTTTTTAAGAAAAGTTCATGTTTTTTAAAAAAAGATATTTTTAAAATATTTACCAAGCTCTAAACTTCATAAAGTTTACTTTTGTAGATTTTATGGATTCATTGACTCAAATAGTTCTTGGCGCAAGTGTTGGAGAAGCCGTTCTCGGCAAAAAAATAGGAAACAAAGCTATGCTTTATGGCGCTATAGCAGGAACTATTCCCGATCTTGATGTGCTGGCTTCTTATTTCACAGACACTGTAACAGCATTAGCTATTCATAGAGGATTTACACATTCTATTGTCTTTTCTGTACTTATGGCTCCAATTTTTAGTTGGCTAGTAACACGATATGAATCCTATAAAAATAAAAAAAACTGGGCTTGGTTTTTCTTTTGGGTGTTCATTACACATCCACTTTTAGACGCGCATACCACTTGGGGAACTCAATTGTTTTGGCCATTGGATATAAGGTTAGCGTTTAAAACAATTTTCGTAATTGATCCCATTTACACATTACCTTTTTTAGTTTTTGTCATTCTAACAATGTTTCAAAAGCAAACCTCAAGAAGAAGACGTATATATAATAGTATTGGACTTGGAGTAAGTACGGCCTACTTAGCTTTTACTTTTATACTCAAAAGTCAAGCTACAAGTCAATTTAAAGAAACTTTAAAACAGCAAAACATTTCATATACTCAAATTGACACTAGACCTTCAGCCTTGAATACAATTTTATGGAACGCCAATGTAGAGACTAATGATGCTTTTTTACTTGGCGATTATTCTTTTTTTGATTCTCAACCCATTCAGTTTGAAATTTATCCTAAAAATCATCATTTATTAGGAGATTTAATAGAAAATAAAAAGGTAAAACAAATGATTGACATTTCTAAGGGCTGGTTTACAATCACAGAAAAAGATGCTGTATTGCACTACAACGACCTTAGGTTCGGGCTGTTAAACATGGATAAAGGCTCACAAGATTTTGTCTTTCAATATAGAATTAATGTTAACGAAAATAAGCAAGTGACTTTTAATGAAGTAGAAAAAACAAGAGGTGATGCCGAGTCATTACTGTCTGATTTATGGATCAGAATCAAAGGAAACTGATAAATAAACAGCGTAAAAAAACCTGCAAGACATTTAAATAGATCTCACAGGTTATGAAGTACTCAAGGCGGGAATCGAACCCGCACTCCCGAAAGAACTGGATTTTGAATCCAGCGCGTCTACCAGTTCCGCCACTTGAGCTATTTTGAAATGCAAAAATAGAAAAATTTGAGAAATTAGCATTAGAATTTAAACAAAAGAAAGACCAAAAGCTTGAATTTATTTTTTACTTTTGCAAACCATATTTAAAACTGAAAGTATCTAAGATGTCTGAAATCGAAAAAGTTGCCAAAATTTTTCCGTGTTCGCAAAGCGAAACCTTAGCACAAGCTATAGCAGACTCTTATGGCATACCTCTTGGTAAAATCAACCGACTCAATTTTAGTGACGGCGAATTTCAGCCATCTTTTGAAGAATCGGTTAGAGGAACACGAGTTTTTATTATTGGATCTACCAATCCTAACAGTGATAATTTAATGGAAATGCTCTTGATGCTTGATGCAGCTAAACGCTCATCAGCCAGACACATCACAGCTGTTATGCCTTACTTTGGATGGGCAAGGCAAGACAGAAAAGACAAACCACGTGTGCCTATTGCTGCCAAAATGATAGCAAAAATGCTTGAAACAGCTGGTGCAACGCGTATTATTACAATGGACTTACACGCCGACCAAATTCAAGGATTTTTTGAAAAACCTGTCGATCATCTATACGCCTCTACGATTTTTCTTCCTTATTTAAAAAGCCTTAATCTTGATAATCTTACTGTAGCTTCACCAGATATGGGTGGCTCGAAACGGGCTTATGCCTATTCTAAATTTTTAGAATCAGACGTGGTAATTTGCTACAAACAAAGAGCAAAAGCCAATGAAATTTCGCATATGGAATTAATTGGTGATGTGACTGATAAAAATGTCGTTTTAGTAGATGACCTTGTAGACACAGCAGGAACATTAACCCATGCCGCTAATCTTATGATAGAGCGTGGCGCGAAAACAGTTAGAGCCGTTTGTACGCATCCTGTATTATCTGGCAACGCCTACGAAAAATTAGAAAATTCAAAATTAGAAGAACTCATTGTTACAGATAGTATTCCACTTAGACAACAAAGTTCAAAAATAAAAGTAGTGAGTTCAGCAACATTATTTGCGGATGTTATGAAAGCTGTACACCACAACAAATCAATAAGTTCAAAATTTTTAATGTAAATAAATTCAATTAAACAACTATGAAATCAATTACGATCAATGGATCTAAAAGAGAAAGCGTAGGCAAGAAAGCAACAAAAGCCTTACGTAATGCTGGAGAGGTTCCTTGCGTATTATACGGAGGGAATGATGTCATGCACTTTGCAGCACCAAGCATTGCCTTCAAAGATTTGGTTTACACACCAGATGTTCACACCGTAGATTTGGTGCTTGACGGAGGTAAAAAAATCAACGCCGTATTGCAAGACATTCAATTTCATCCAGTAACCGATGAAATCTTGCATATGGACTTCTACAAATTTGAAGATGACCAAGAAATCACTATGGAAATTCCAGTTCACGCTGAAGGTATTCCTAAAGGGGTTAAAAATGGTGGCGTCTTAAGGTTTAACTTACGTAGAATGTCAGTTAGAGGTTTAGCTAAAGACTTACCCGATTACGTCGTTGCCGATGTTACACCACTTAAAATTGGTCAAAAACTTTACACAACAGCTGTTAAAAGTGAAGATTATAAAATTCTTCACCCAGACAACACTGTAATTTGTCAAGTGAGAACTTCTCGTAATATTGAATTACTTGAGGGTGATGACGAAGACGAAGAAAGCGAAGCAACTGAGGGAGAAGAAGGAGCTGAAGGAGGTTCTGAATCTTCTGATTCTGAAGAGAAAAAAGAAGAGTAAACTACTCTATTTTCAAAATATAAGCTGTCTTAATGAAATTTTAAGACAGCTTTTTTTATGCCAAATTAAAATGAATTTACAGTTTTGTTTTTTTGAGCTAATGTTTTTTTACCCTAAATTTGAACATCAATAGTTATATTACCTAATGAAGAAATTTTTGATTGTTGGTTTGGGAAATCCCGGTTTAGAATACCAAAATACACGACATAATATTGGTTTTGAAATCTTGGACACTTTAGCTAAAGAAAATGAGTTAACTTTTGAAACTGAAAAACTAGCAGATGTTTGTAAACTAAAGGTCAAGGGAAGAACTTTTATTTTAATTAAGCCCAATACATTTATGAACCTCAGTGGAAAAGCGGTAAGGTATTGGTTACAACAAGAAAATATTGAACTCAACAATCTTTTGGTTGTGACCGATGATATCAATTTAGATTTTGGTACATTGAGAATTAAAGCGAAAGGTAGTCACGGAGGACATAATGGGTTAAAACATATTCAAGACACCTTAAACACCAATCAATATCCAAGATTTAGATTTGGTATTGGTAGCCAATTTTCTAAAGGCCAACAAGTCGATTATGTTTTAGGAACTTGGGATAATGATGAGAAAAAATCTTTAGAAGAACGTTTAGAGAAAGCCTCAAAAGCCATTATTAGCTTTGGATTAGCAGGTATACATAACACGATGAATGATTTTAATGGAAAATAACTTAATGTGAAAACTTTTAAAACTGCTTCTTCATTCAAATCTCAACGAAAAACAGTCGTCACCATTGGCACCTTTGACGGTGTACATTTAGGACATCGCAAAATCATAAATCGTTTGAATGAAGTGGCTCAAAACAAAGATTTAGATTCTACTTTGTTGACGTTTTTTCCACATCCGAGAATGGTTTTGCAACAAAAACAAGATTTAAAACTCATCAATACTATTGACGAACGCATCCGTTTTTTATCTGATACAGGATTAAGCCACTTGGTTATTGAACCTTTTACTATTGAATTTTCAAGGCTTAAAGCTGAGGACTATGTTAAACAGTATTTAGTTGATTATTTAAATGCTGCGGTTGTTATTGTGGGCTATGACCACAGGTTTGGAAGAAATCGAACCGCTAATATTGAGGATTTAAAACAGTTTGCCAAAACCTACAACTTTGAAGTCGAGGAAATTTCAAAACAAGATATTGATGATGTTGCGGTAAGTTCAACTAAAATAAGGAACGCCATAACAGAAGGTCAAATCGATTTAGCCAACACCTATTTATCTAAACCTTTTGTATTAACTGGAAAAGTGATTAAAGGTAAGCAACTCGGCAAATCCTTAGGTTTTCCTACAGCTAATCTTCAAATTAAAGAAGATTACAAAATCATACCAAAAGAAGGCGTTTATGTTGTCAGTGCCGAAATTAACTCTAAACAATACTTCGGAATGATGAATATAGGTCACAACCCAACTATTGCTAAGAATAACAAAAAATCTGTAGAGACCTATTTTTTTGATTTTGAAGGGGATTTATATAGCCAAACACTTGAAATTCAATTATTAAAACGCATCAGAGATGAAAGAAAATTTGATTCTATAGAATCATTAAAATTTGCAATGCAGAAAGACGAGGAATTTTCCAGAAATTACATCAAGACAATTTAATGAAAGCTCTTCTATTTAAACGCGTAGACAATTCACCATTAATAGTGTTTAGAATCATTTTTGGGTTTCTAATTGCTGCAGAAGCTTGGGGCGCAATTTTTACAGGTTGGATCAAGCGAACACTCGTTGAACCTGAATTTACTTTTAATTTTATTGGCTTTGATTTCTTACAACCTTTACCAGGTGAATGGATGTACGTCTATTATATTGTAATGGGTTTAGCTGGTTTTTTTGTGATGATTGGCTATAAATATAGACTTAATATTATTGTTTATACTCTAATGTGGATTGCCGTTTATTTAATGCAAAAAACATCCTACAATAACCATTATTATCTTCTTATTTTACTATTGATTTTTATGTGTATCATTCCTGCACATCGCTACAAATCTGTTGATGTCAGATTAAATCCTAAGCTTGAAAGTCATCACATGCCTAATTGGGTGATTATTTTTATCATCGCTCAATTGTGGATAGTTTACACTTACGCTTCTGTGGCCAAGCTATACCCTGATTGGCTGAACGCCACAGTGCCTGAACTTCTTATGCAAGGCAAATCCCACTTTTTTCTTGTAGGTGATTTACTCCAACAAACTTGGATTCATTACGTTATTGCTTATTTTGGGATTTTGTTTGATTTACTCATCGTGCCAGCTTTATTGTGGAAAAAAACAAGAAATGTGGCATTTTTTATCAGTATTTTCTTTCATCTGTTCAATAGCTTTATTTTTCATATTGGTATTTTTCCATATATGTCTTTGGCCTTTACGTTGTTTTTTTATCCAAAAGAATTTATTAATAGAAAGTTTTTAAAATCGAAGCCATTTTATAATCTGGGTGAAATCAATTTACCTAAATACCATCAGGCTTTAACTGGCTTTATAGGTCTTTGGCTTGTTATTCAGTTTTGCCTACCCTTAAGACATTGGTTTATTAAAGGTGATGTGTTATGGACAGAAGAAGGCCACCGTATGAGTTGGCGAATGATGTTGAGAACTAAAGCTTCATCAACCCTCATAAAAATCGTCAATAAAACAACAGGCAAAAGCTTTTACGTCAAAAAAGACAATTATCTCACTGAAAAGCAACAACGTATGTTAGCAAAACCTGATGGGATTTGGCAATTTTCGCAACGTTTAAAAAAAGAATATGAAGCTAAAGGTGAAGATATTGAAATTTATGTCAAATCAAGAGTTAGTGTAAATGGCAAGCCCTATAAAGAATTAATAGACCCTGAACAAGATATGGCTAAAGCCAAGTGGGATTATTTTTTTCACAACGATTGGGTTTTGCTTTATGAGAATTAAAACTCCGAAAATCTATCATCTAATAAAAAATTATCATCGGTCAACGTGTTGAGGTAAGCAATGATTTGGTCTTTTTCAGTTTCGCTGAGTGATATGCCTAAACTTCCGTCTTCTTGAATAAATATTTCATCTAAATTTTGTGTTTGCACCATTCCAGTATCATAATAGTCTAAAACATCTCTTAAGGTTGGTAATCTTCCATCGTGCATATAAGGAAAAGTAACCGCAATATTTCTTAAACTTGGGACTTTAAATTTGTATTTATCCACTTCTTCTCCTGTAACTCTTTTTCGACCTTCGTCATTATATTGGGGATCAATAGGCAAACCATTATTGCGGTAACTTTGATCAGTAAATAAAGTTCCCGCGTGACAAGAGGCACATTTTTGATCAAAAACACTTTTGCCTTGCATTTCTATTTCTGTAAAGCTACTGCCTTCATTGCGCATCACTTTATCGTATTTTGAATCGGTTGACACCATCATCATTACAAATTGAGAAATGGCTTTAAACATGTTACGAGTATCGATGGTATCATTTTCAAAAGCTGTATTAAACATCTCAACATATTCTTCATCATTTTGAAGTTTGTTAAGCACATTAGTAACGCTTTCATTCATTTCAAATTCGGTTGTAATTGGCACCACAGGTTGCGCATCGAGGTGCGATACGCTACCATCCCAATTAAAATCTTCCATAAAAATCATATTCTGCAGTGAAGGTGCATTTCGAGTGCCTAAAGCACCATTTACACCGTGACTTACAATGTGTGTGTGATGCGTAAAAGCAAAGTCTTGAATATGACAAAACCCACAAGAAATCACTCCAGTAGAAGACAATCTTCCATCGTAAAATAATTTTTTTCCCAGTTCAAAACCAGCTTGAGTGGGTTTATTATTTTCTATTTCGTATGTTGGTTCAGGAAAATTTGAAGGAATATTCAAATCTAAAAACACATTTTCTTGAACTTCATTTTCATTTGAAATATTTTCATAAGATTCATCTAAAGCTTCATTTTGACATGCGCTTAAAATTAAAATTCCTAAGAAAAATATTAAAAATCTCATTTTTTAGTTTAAAACAATTTCAAAAGCTTTAGTGATGTTATCTACAATTTTTGGCGCATTTTCAGGATCAATTTGAATATCGTCTTTATCAGAAAGAAGCAAATCAAAGTCAGCATTAAATATTTTTTGCACATCAAAATTGATATTGACTTCTGGAGTTTTTGAAGGACTTAGTGCTAAGGGTTGTAGAAAGTTTAAAGTGATTTCTCTATAGTTGTCCAAATTTTGCCCGTGACTTCCAATATGGAATAAAAATGGCTTGTCTGTGACATTACTTGAAGTGTAAATCCCTTCAAATTTTAAAAATTTATAACCTGCAGACCAAGCCCACAACATACCTTGATCTTCTGCTGTTGGTACAAAATTATCAACGCCGTTTAGCGGATATTTGCTTTGATCAACTCCAAAACCAATGGTAATTGACGTGTAAGTATTGGCATTGATGTTTTCTAATTTAATATTTTGGGACTGCGGAATAGCTTCATTAATCAAAAAATAACTATCGCCTTGTGGATAAACAAATTGATTGCCTTCAGTATCAGTTAATACAATATTACTGATAATGTATTTAAGTTCAGAAACAGAATAGGTTTCATTGCCGTTTTTAGCATAAGTTTCAGTGTTTAATTCTAAATTATTTTCACCAACGAGATTAGTAAAATTAATTTCTAAATCCCCAAATTCTTGATTTGTATTGTCTGAGCTACAAGCATTTAAAACTATGCAGAGCATCAAAATCAAACTTGTTTGTTTAATTGTTTTCATCATTTCAGTTTTATTATTAAAACATCTTTACCGCCTTTATTTTCTGTGACGAGTTCGTCTTTACTTTCACTACTTCCCACTAAGACAACTTCCCCATTCTGAAGCTGAATAGCTCCTTGAGCAAAGTCTAAATTTGTCCCGCCTATGTTTAGTTGGTTTTTTAAATTTCCGTTTTCATCTGTTAAAGCGACCCAGACATCATTTTGCCCAAAATTATCAGTCACTTGATTATCGATACTTTTTGAACTTCCACTGATTAAAAGTTCATTCGATTGCAATTCTAACACATCTCTTGCAGATTCAAAATCGCTTCCGCCATAGGTTTTTTCCCAAATCATTTGAGCGTTGTCATCAAATTTAATCGCCCAAAAATCAGTATTCCCTTTAAAATTGCTAACATCAGCACCACTACTTCTGGTGTCACCTGCTAAAACATAATTGCCATCAAAAGTTTTGGTAATGC
>JASMTR010000121.1:0-3011 GCA_041694175.1 Bacteroidales bacterium | reverse complement strand
GCTTATGGAGCATGTTAAAAGTAAGGTAAACAGGTTCGTTAGTATCGGGCTTTTTTAGCATCCCGAAATCGGCTTTGATATCAAAGGAGATTAGTTTTTTCATAGTTAATCAATTATTTATTTTCAAGTTCCGTCAGGAACGACAGTATGGTAGAAAAGCATCCACACCACATATCCTGAGCTCCGTAGGAGCGACACAGTTCAATCATAAAATTCAAACACATAATTATCCTCAAACGGAATTTCAAATTTCCTTAACAAACCCAAATATTCCTCTTTGAATGATTTTTCGGAATGATGTTCTTCCTGTTCCATGATATATTTAATTACATTGTCTCGCTGAGAACGTGAATATGAAAAAGCGCCATACCCTTCCTGCCAGGAGAAATGGCCTAATACAAAGCGGTTATCATTTATCCATTTTGAGGAACTTGCTTTTACATCCCTGATTACATCCGACAAGGCCAGAGACGGTTTTAATTCAAAAAAAAGATGAACATGGTCTTTGTAGCCGTTGACAGCAAGTGAATAATTGTTTTGGTTGTTAATTATTCCGTTAAGATATTCATGCAACCTGTCGCGAAAATGCCGGGTTATGATATTCTCCCGGCCTTTTACAGAAAATATTGCATGAATATTTATTTGGGTGTAGGAATTTGCCATATCGGTTCGGTTTTGTGCCGCCCCTACGGGGCTGGTACTGTATCATTATATTTTTCTTCTACCATACTTTCACCTCTACGAGGTTTATTATTATAAGTCTTTGATGTTAGCTGATTCTGGTTCGTTTGCTATTTTTATCGATGCCTGGTTTCTAAAAATCTCAATGGTTTCGATTTGATCTTTATACTTCTCTGTTACATTTTTTAATTCCAGACAATCAAGGATAACTTTCCCATCTTCTTTTTCGTTATTCATTTTTACCAATTGAGTAAGGTTTGGAAGAACCAACGTCGAACCATCTTTCAAAACAATCCAAATCAGGGCTTCGTTTTCCGAGCCTGCTTTTGAAGTTGAATCATACCAGGTTACTCCACGGCTCATAGCTTCTTTTAGTTTTTCAATATCACTATCAGTTAATGTGTTTGCCCCTTCTCCGGCAAGTTTTACTACTTCTTCCAGGTTTTTGGGATTTACAGAAAAGTGATGCAAATAATGTCCTTCCTGAAGTTTTGATTGACGTCCCAAAGTTGTAGCTTGCTTTTCCGCACTTTTTTCGTCTGGATTCCTAAATGGTGACATGATCTGTTCTGAATAAATATTGTTTTCTGTCCAGATATTTACGCCATGATTTACTTGTACCGGTCCATGCACCGAAATAGCAATATTATTATTGCTTTTGCCCTTTTTAGCAAAGGTCGCTCCAAACAAACGGATATCCAGACAGCTTAAAATGTCTTTTGCAACAACTTTCTTATCCTTAGTGTCTTTGTGATCAGGAAACATTTTAATATAAGCATCATCTAAACTGTAGGGCACAAACTCTTCATTAAAACGTTTGAAATAGAATATTTTCTCCTCATCACCATAAACGTTCTTTAAATAATTCTTTACCGCATACTTGTAAGCTTTGTCAGTTGCGTAGACAGTTCCGTCAGGTAATGTTCGGGGTTGTCCGCTAAAATCAGCATTGTAATTTGAGTTGATTGCCTTTACGATGGCTGCTCCGAAGATTCTTTTATTGTATGTCATAATTTCTGTTTTTTGTGTCGTCCATATGAGACTTGGTTATTTAAATTGGTTTATTTTTTTACTGTACTTTTGAGCCTTTGGTACATAACGAATTCTATAATAAGGAATTTGAGAAATATCCTGCAAGAATATATGTTAACAGGTTTTTCATATTTTTTTCTTCGGGTACGAATCCCATTACATCTCCCATAAGTTTATCGAAACCATATTTTTTCGGGTAAAGCGTAAACTCATGTTTATACATATCAAATGTGCTAGCAATTGCAAGTTTGAACTGTTCTACATTTGTTTTTTGTAAAAAGGGTTCTAACAATGCATGGGATCGGTTTGCCGATTTGCTTTGAATTAAAATTTTCCAAATAAGTTGTCCTGATGCAAAAGCAAATTGAGAATCTGATTCGATATTTAGATTTTCATTCTCAATAATAGATTTTAATTCATCTCTTAATTCGACTGTTTTGTTTGCCATATCTTCTCTGTTTTGATTTTGATTAAAGTATGTATATAAGCTAAACCACAGGTTTAGTTTTTCTTTTATTGCATAACCACGCGAATGGTGTTCGTTTTTGTATTCATCAATACGAATGTCCTCGAGGATGGAAACCGTCATCATTTTATCAAACATCGAACAGGTGATACTTTGGCGACGTGATTTATAGATGTAATCGTAGATGGCTTTGCGAAACTGAAGCATTAAATTACATATTACTTCAGTGAAATGATATTTTAAATCTGGTTCAATGTCATCGAAATAGCGTATCCAACCTTCCTTAGGGCAAAGCTTTCCATTAAAAATAGTGTTAAAGACTTCATTTTGTAATTGGAAAACATTCACAATTCTCTTTGCTTCAATTATACCTCCAAGGCTAAAAACTTCATTTAAAGTTATATTATCGATTTTGTATTTAAATTGTGGCACAAAGTCAATGTCAATTATTTTGCTGCCTTTAAGCCCTGTCTGAAAATATATTAAGTAATAATTACTGAGGTCTTCTTCTTTTATTTTTAGCAATTCTTTTACCAACTGAGCGTGAGATAAGATTTTCTCACCCTGATGCAGTTTAACCGTCGCTTTATTTAATTCATCTGAATCAATAAAAATCGGGCATGGATTAGGTAATTGTTTGTTTTGTTGTAGTTTAAAGTATTTCCAAAGATATAAGGCATCCTTTCCGTTGACCCTGTAGTTGAATTTTGATTGAGAAGTCTGGTGTTTTAAGAATCGTTTTTTATCATTGAAACCACTAAGACTGTCACTAATGCCAAATATTTCTTTTTCTGTTGCTGTATTATAATCTTCCTTATTGAACACATTGCTT
>JASMTR010000120.1:0-3022 GCA_041694175.1 Bacteroidales bacterium | reverse complement strand
TGTTGTTTTCAAATTATATTAAATTTTATTAAACCGAGCAGTACCGGCAAAAGAATTACTGCAGTAGCAAATCCATATTTAAAAGCGTCAATCCAATGGGTTATTAAAGCACTTTTACGAGTGCTAGCGACTAAGTCCGATGTCCTTTGTTCGATTACGTCCAAGCTTTTTTTGTTTTGATTGTTCAATCTCTCTATTCCGCTGCTTAACTCGTTCTCTATCGATTGCATTTCCATCAAGACCTTGTTCGTGTTCTCTTTCAAGTCTATCTGTCCATTTTCCAAAGTCTTTTTTAGTTGACTTTTGTTTTGATTTAACATGCTTTCTTGCTTTTTCAATATCGAAATCATTCTCTCACGCAAATTCAATTCGCTTTGGATCAATGACCTATTTAAGTGAGATTTTGAATTATCGATTTGCTGGTTGGAATGTTTTTTATGCTTTCTTTTGACATGACTATCGTATCCACCAATATTTCCTGATTTAAACTTTTGCATAGTGCAAATTGCATAATTTGACATATGTATTCTCCTTTCCATAAAGTCCTATTATTTTATCCGCTCGACGGATAAAATCCCGTGTACCTTTAAAGCTGTGGCGACAAAGTGTACCGGGCTACACTTTGTCTTTTTTAATTAAGAGTTTTTACAAGCATATAAAAATATCTCAAGAAAACTTAAAACCTTAAGTCAAATGAGATTGATATATAAAGTTCGTGGTAAAAGGACAAAAGGATTTTAGATTACTGCGTTTGTATCAGACCAATTGATACGATGGTTATCAAAAATTGATACAAAGAAAATCCCGCTAAACGTTGAAATATCAATGTTAAATAGTGTTTTTAGGTTATTTTTACTCTTATTCTTATAAAGGGAATCCAACTTCTCGGGCTAAAGCCCTGCGATTTTCCCTCTTTGCTAACGCAAATTCACCCTTTTCTGTTGTTGCAAATATTTTAGATGTCGTTTTGCTTCACTTCGTTTGCAAATCCCACATCTTAAATATTCGCTATGACAGCTTATATCTCGATAGAGATTAATTAATCATATAATAACCTATTGAGGACAGCTAAAATCGTTCAGAGAACGGTTTTAAGGCTGATAACTTGATTTACATCGATAATAAGTATTCTTAACCACAGATTTTGATTTTTAACGCTCTTAACGAATAAAAAGAGAGGATAATCCCCTCTTAAATTGCATTAGAAATTATCAAGATTACCTCCAACTCTTTGTTCCATTTTCTTCTTTTTCCCTAAATCATTATAAAATTTAACGACAGCATGAGCCTGATCTGTTTTCTTTGGTTGGCTAAGAGCACTATTTATTAGTACTGCAAATAATTTTTTAGACCTTTGTTTTCTAGCTTGAGGGTCTTTATATAAATTACTAAATTTAATTTCTTTACCAAATATTTTAGAAAGCACTTCCCTTTCTTTTTTCGTAAAGCAGTAAGTTTGAGTGTGAGAATACTCTAAATCTTTCTTAACTTGCTTTAAAGCCTTAGATTTAGGCATTTCTTTGCCTAATAACAATCCTATTTTATTAAATAGACGTTCTTGATCTGTTTCTCTATCGACCTTCAATCATATTTTATAAACCGCGTAAATATTACCGCAATTGATTTATCGAAAAAAGTAAAAACAACAAATCTTTAAGGCGTTTAAGGAGTGATGTAGATTGTGGAGCGGTCTTTGCGGAACAATGTACATTGCGAACAAACGCAACAACAGAGAAAGGGGAATTGGTGGAGCGGTAGCGGAACCAAGGGGAAAACATCGCAGAAAATTTGCTCTTTAATTTTCGAGAAGTTGGGTTTTCCCTTTTTTAAACTATTTTTAGTGAAATTCGTTCACTAATAAATAGAATATAGAGCGAAAATGCAAAAAAAAAGCAAAAAAAAGTTTAACAAACACTGATATTACAAGGGTTACGGCGTTTATACATTCAATGTATAAAGGTTCACACTTGTGAACCTTATGTATCACAAGCTTGTGATACTAGATTGCTCGAAGTATCATAAATATTTGACTAAATATCATAAAAATGATACACTATATCACAGAGATGAACATATAGGTTCACTATTTTGATACTAAAAGGGGGTTAATAAAAAATGAATGCTGTTAAGGAAGAATATAAAAGAAAACTTAAAGATTTAGAAGAAAAAGAAAAAAAATTGAATGAAGATATTATTCAAAGAAAACAAAATGGTTCACCATATAACGATTGGGTTCAATGGAATCAAGAACATTATGACAAAGAAGAAAAACTTTTAAAAGAGAGTTCAATTGCTTATAGAGTCTTTAAATTTTTAGTAAAAAATATGGATAAATATAATGCGGTTATGGTATCTTATAATACTATTGGTGAATATTTAGATATTTCTAAAACATCAGTCTATAATGCAATAAAAAAGCTAAAAAAAGAAAATTTTATAGTTGTCTTTAAATCAGGAAATTCAAACGTTTATGCAGTTAACGACAAAATAGTTTGGAAAAATTTTGGGAATAAATATAAATATAGCAAATTTCCTGCTAATGTTATTCTTTCTGAATCTGAACAAGAAAAAAGTGTTAGAAAAAAAATTAAAGAATACAGACATAAAGAGATAGCAATTAAGGAGTAAAATATGGCTAACTACATAATCGATGCAAGTTTAGGAATTCAAGGGTATTGCGATACATTAATTAAAAATGAAAAAGTAAGAAATCAAGAGAATAATCAAATGATTAACCAAGAGCAAAAACAACTGATTAAATCAATCGAATTAAAATTAAAAGCTATGAAGAAACAACTAGATTAAAAAAAAGACTGCTAGATCCATGAGCAGTCTTTTTAAATTATATTAAATTTTATCAAAGCAATAAGCACTGGCAAAAGAATTACTGCAGTAGCAAAGCCATATTTAAAAGCGTCAATCCAATGAGTAATTAAAGCACTTTTTCGAGTTCTAGCGACTAAGTCCGATGTCCTTTGTTCGATTACGTCCAAGCTTTTTTTGTTTTGATTGTTCAATCTCT